>CAWUOE010000305.1:0-4763 GCA_963923355.1 uncultured Gemmataceae bacterium
TGGGTGGCGGGGCCGCCAGCTTGGGCCGGGGATCGGGCGCCGGCGCGTGGCGGGCCGGGTCGGCCAGCATCAGGAACTGTTCCTGGCTGCGCACCCGCGGCGCGGTGGTCTTCACCCGGCGGTACTCCCCCGAGGGCAGCAGCATGCGCGCCTTCACGTTGTCGGTCCGGGTGATCTCGAGCACCTCGTGGATGACCCGGTGCTTGAGCGCCGGCTCCTCCACCGGGAAAACCACCTCCACCCGCCGGCTGAGGTTGCGGTCCATCCAGTCCGCCGAGCCCACATGCACCGTGGGGTCACCCCCGTTGCCGAAGTAGAAGATGCGGCTGTGCTCGAGGAAGCGGTCGATCACCGAGATGACGCGGATGTTGTCGCTGATGCCCGGGATGCCCGGCCTGAGCGAGCAGATCCCCCGGCAGATGATGTCGGTCTTCACGCCCTCCTGGCTCGCCCGGTACAGCGCCTGCACCATGGCCGGCTCCAGCAGGCCGTTGATCTTGGCGATGATCCGCCCGCCACGGCCCTCGCGCTGGTGGCGAATCTCCTGCTCGATCCGGTCCAGCATGAAGTGCTGCAGGTGGGTGGGGGCCACCACCAGCTTGTTCCACTTGGGCGGCTCGCAGTAGCCGGTGAGGAAGTTGAACAGCAGCGAGGCGTCCTCGCAGTAGTCCTCGCGGCAGGTGAAGTAGCCCAGGTCGGTGTACAGCCGCGCCGTCTGCGGGTTGTAGTTGCCGGTGGACAGGTGGACATACCGGCGGATGCCGTCCTCCTCCCGCCGCACCACCAGGGCCACCTTGCAGTGGGTCTTCAGCCCCACGAAACCAAACACCACATGGGCGCCCGCCTTCTCCAGCTCGCGCGCCCAGACGATGTTGCGCTCCTCGTCCAGGCGGGCCTTGATCTCCATCACCACCGTCACCTGCTTGCCGTTGTCGGCCGCCCGCTGCAGGGCCTTGACGATGGCCGAGTCGCTGGAGGTGCGGTAGAGCGTCTGCTTGATGGCCAGCACCCGCTCGTCGCGGGCGGCCTCCTCGATGAAATCCACCACGTGGTTGAAGGTCTCGTACGGGTGGTGCAGCAGGATGTCGCCGGCGCGGATCGCCTCGAAGGCGGATTGGTGGTCCTCGAACGCGCGTACCGGATGCGGCACGAAGTTCGGATCGCGCAGGTGGTTGTACCCGGGCAGCGCGTGGATCTGGAACAGGCCGGTCAGGTCGATCAGGCCCTCGGTCCGGTGCACGTCGTGGGTGTCCAAGTCCAGTGCCTGGCCCAGGAATGACTCGGTCTCCTCCGGCGCCCCGGCCTCAAGCTGCAGGCGCACCGCCATGCCCTGCTTGCGCTTGCGGATTTGCTCCTCCACCGCCTTCAGCAGGTCGTCCACCTCGTCGTTGTCGATTTCCAGGTCGCTGTCGCGGGTGATGCGGAACGCGCTGACATGCTCGATGCTCAGGCCGGGGAATAGCTCCGGCAGGTGCAGGCGGATCAGGTCCTCCAAGGGCAGGAACGCGTTCCGCGGCCCGGTCTCGCGCGCCGGCAGGGCGATGAAGCGCGGCAGCACGCTGGGAACCTGCACCAGCGCGAACATCTTGCCTCCGGAAGGGCGGGCCAGGCGGACCGCCAGGTTGAGCGACTTGTTCAAAAGGCGCGGGAACGGGTGCCCCGGGTCGATGGCCAGCGGAGTCAGCACCTGGAAGATCTGGTTGCGGAACACCTCGGCCAGCTTGGTCCGGTCGGCCTCGTCGATCTGGTCCAGCCGGCGGATGCTGATCCCCTCCGCCTCCAGCTTCGGCAGGATCTCGCGGGTGAGGCACCGCTGGGTGTCGGCGTTCATCTGCCGCACCACGCGGCCGATCTCCTCCACCTGCACGCGCACCGGCAGGTGGTCCGCGCCGCTGCCGTAGCTCACCCCGGCGTAGAGCTTCTGCTGCAGCCCGCCCACGCGGACCATGAAAAACTCGTCCAGGTTCGATTCGGTGATCGCGAGGAACTTCAGCCGTTCCAGAAGCGGCACCGTCTGGTCCTCGGCCTCTTCCAGCACGCGCCGGTTGAAGGCCAGCCAGCTCAGCTCGCGGTTGATGTACAGGCTCGGGTCGTTCAGCGGGGTTTCCGGCCCGGGAACAAAGAAGGTGTCAGGATTGCCAACCATGCCGGAAAGGTATCCCAAAGGAAGATATGGTCAATTGGCTGCAATCTTGCGATAGCTTGATGCCTGTCAGTGGATTGTATCCGTTGTGGTTCACCCGCCGCCACCCAAACCCCCGGGCTTCACGGCCCGCCCCATGGGCTTTTTTCACCGGCGCTTTCATGGGATTATGCGGTTTTAATCCGGTGCGGACCCCTCCGGGCCCGACCGTACCCTCCCGGCATGGAATGGAACATGGCTGCCCCTCTCCCGTTTGTCCTCAATCAGCAAAACCACGACTTCGTCCGCCGGCAGAAATGGCAGGCGGCCGTGCTCCCTTTCGGCGCCACCGAGCCCCACAACCTGCACCTGCCCTACGGCATCGACTGCTTCCAGGTGGAGGCCATCGCCACGCGGGCCTGCCAGCACGCCTGGGACGCCGGCGCCAAGGTGCTGCAACTGCCCGCCGTGCCCTTCGGCGTGAACACCAACTATTTCCAGATTCCCGGGGCGGTGGCACTCAGCGTCATGCCCACCACGCTGCTGGCCATCCTGAAGGACATCACCGATTCCCTGCGCCGTCAGGGTATCAAGCGCTTGGTGCTGCTCAACGGCCACGGCGGCAACGAGCTCAAGCCGCTGCTGCGCCAGTTGCATCCCGACTGCGGCGTGTTCCTGGCGCTGTGCGACTGGTTCCGCATGGGGGCCGACATCATCACCCAGATCATGGAAAAGCCCGGCGAGCACGCCGACGAGACCGAGACCAGCCTGGCCATGGCCCTCGTGCCCGACTGGGTGAGGCTGGAACTGGCCGATGACGGCGCCACCCGCAAGAGCACCATCGAGGCGATCAACAAGGGCTGGCTGTCCATCACCCGGCCCTGGCACATCGCCACCAGCAACACGGGTGTGGGCGACCCGTCCAAATCCACCCCCGCCAAGGGGGAAAAACTGCTCGAGGCCCTGGGCAAGCGGCTGGGCCACACCCTGTACGAGGTGGCCACCACGCCCGATTCGGAGCTTTTCCCCTACGCCTGAGGCGGGGCGCCGGGCCGGCTTCAGTTGTGCTCGTGTCGCTCCCCGCGCTTGGTGAGGAGCGACACCACCACCAGCGTCAGGAATCCCAGCGGGATCGAGACGATGCCCGGGTTGGACAACGCCACCGGGGCCTTCAGCGGGTCCAGCCCGTACAGCTTGTACAGGTCGGGTGACAGCAGGATCAGCCCCAGGGACGACACCATCCCCATGGCGATGGAGGCGATCACGCCCCAAGCCGTGGCCCGCTTCCAGAACAGGATCATCACGATGGCCGGCAGGTTGGCGCTGGCCGCCACCGCGAACGCCAGCCCCACCAGGAACGACACGTTCATCCCCTTGAACAGGATGCCCAGGGCGATCCCCGCCGCCCCGATGCCCAGCGCCGAGATCTTGCCCAGGTTGATCTTGGATTTTTCGGATAGTCGCAGGTTCAGGAAGCGGTCGGCCAGGTCGTGGGCCACCGCGCCCGAGGCCGCCACGATCAGGCCGCTCACCGTCCCCAGCACGGTGGCGAAGGCGATGGCGGAGATGACCGCGAACAGGAACAGCCCGAACGACTTGGCCAGCAGCGGGGCCGCCATGTTGCTGTCGGCCGGGTTCAGCACGCCGTTGGTCATGGCGCCCAAACCCATGAACAGGGTGAGGACATAGAACAGCCCGATCGACCCGATGGCCACCAGCGTGGACTTGCGCGCGCTGGCCGGGCTGGGAACGGTGTAGTACCGGATCAGGATGTGGGGCAGGGCGGCCGTGCCCAGAAACAGCGCGAGCATCAGCGACGCGAAGTCCAGCCGTTCCAGGGCTGTCCCTTCCAACTTGAATTTCATGCCGGGCCGAAGCAGGCGGGAGCCGGCCGTTTCCACCGGAAAATAGGCCGTCACCTTGTCGCCGGTCTGGCTTTCAAAACGGCTTTCCTTCCAGGTGCGCACCGTGGTTTCCGGGTGGCCCAGCGCCGCCAGGATTCCCACCGGCGACATCGGGCCGGTGCTGGCCTCCCGTTCACCCATCAGCCGCGAGATATTGCCCACCGGCCGCGGCTTGTTGTCGGGGGAGGCTGGCAGCCCGTTCACCAGGGACAGGCCGTCCTTGCCGGTGACCAGGCTTTCGCCCTCCGTCAGGCTCAGGCCGTTTTCTTTCTCGTCCACCCGCCACCAGGTGCGGCGGACGGGGGTCGCCCCGCTTTCCTCCACCAGCGCGAAGCGCCCCGCCTTGGACTGGTGCTCCTCCACCACCTTCAAACCGCCATCAGCCAGGATGGGCGGCTTGCCCGGTTGGCCGGCCACCACGCGGTGGTGGTAAAACGGCTGGTCCCCGTTGCCTGCCGGGTGGGTGGACAGGCCGCGCGCGCAGACCGCCCAGACCAGGGCCGCGGAGAACAGGATCAACAGCCCGCCCTTGAGGAACTGCACATAGGTGGTCGAGGCCATCCCCGCGGTCGCCACGATCACGATGACAATGGAGCCCACCATCAGCACGCCCCAGTGGTGGGCCAGCCCCAGCAGGGGTTCCACCAGCACCCCGGCGCCCACCATCTGCGGCACCAGGTAGCACAGCGACACCACCAGCGTGCTGATGGCCGCCATCAACTGGATGCCCCGCGACT
>CAWUOE010000306.1:0-4758 GCA_963923355.1 uncultured Gemmataceae bacterium
GGTCCATGGATAAGGAATTGCGCACATCATGCACAATGCCGATGGCACTGATCAGCAAAGTAGGAGGTATAACGATCCGCCGGTCGGCACCTTTGTACTCGTTTTTCAAGCTGTCCTTGCCGCTGATGAATGGCATCGTCCAGGCGATGGCCAGATCATGGCAGGCCTCGGCGGCGCGGACCAGCAGGCCAAGTTCCTCGGGGCGGTCGGTGTCACCCCAGCAGAAATTGTCCAGCAGTGCGATACGGCTTGGATCGGTTCCAACCACAACCAGATTGCGCACGGCTTCGTCGATGGCGCAAGCAGCCATGGCATAAGGGTCGATGCGGCCCATGCGATGGGCCAATCCGCAAGCAACCGCAAACCCCAAGTTCTGGCCCAGGACAGGAGCCTGCACCGCCGCGTCGGACGGGCCAGATTCTTCCACGCCGACCAACGGCTTGATGACGCTACCGCCCTGAACCTCGTGATCGTACTGGCGGATGATCCATTCCTTGCTGGCCACATCGGGCAGCGCAAGGATGCCTGTGAGAGTCTTGCCAAAATCCTCGTCCAAAGGATAAGCCGGATCGGTTTCTGCGGGCGGTGTCCAGCGCGCCTGGCGGGTGACAGGAGGCCTGCCGCCGTGCAGGAACTCCATGTCCAATTCGCCCACCTGGGTGTTGTTCCAGAACAGGGCCAGTTTGCCGGTGGCCTGGAAGGTGCCCAATACGGTGGCCTCCACACCTTCCGCCTCACACTCGGCGTGGAGCGCCTTGAACTTCTCGGGGGGAACCGCCAGGACCATGCGCTCCTGAGATTCACTGATCCAGATTTCCACGGGGGAAAGTCCCTGATATTTCAGGGGAGCCTTTTCCAGGTCCACCCGGGCACCCAGTTCGGCACCCATCTCGCCCACGGCGGAGCTGAAACCACCGGCACCACAATCGGTGATGGCCCGGTAAAGTCCCTTGTCGCGGCAACGCATCACCGCCTCGAGCACTTTTTTCTCCTCGATGGCGTTGCCGATCTGGACCGCGCCCCCGCTGGTGACCGTGCTGGCGGCATGGAGCCCCTCACTGGAGAAGGTGGCGCCATGGATGCCATCACGTCCGGTACGACCTCCCACCGACACGATCAGGTCGCCCGGCTCGACGGATTTCACCGCCTTGTTCACCGGCAAGAGGCCGACAGTTCCGCAGAAGACCAGGGGATTGGTTAGATAGTCCTCGTGAAAAACGACGGCGCCATTTACTGTCGGGATACCCATGCGGTTGCCGTAGTCGCGTACGCCCGCAACCACACCATGAAGGATTTTTTGCGGATGCAGGACGCCGGGGGGCAGATCCCTGGCGGGATAGTCCATCGGCGCGAAGCAGAAGATATCGGTATTGCAGACCGGGCGGGCACCGAGCCCGGTGCCCATGGGGTCGCGGACCACACCGCCTATTCCGGTGCTGGCACCGCCGTAGGGCTCGATGGCGCTGGGGCGGTTATGGGTCTCCACCTTGAAAACCAGATGATCGGTGTCGTTGAATCGGATGACTCCGGCGTTGTCCTCGAAGACCGACACGCACCAGTCATCCTTGCCCAGGTTTTTCCGCACCTGGACGGTGGCCTGGAAAATGGTTTCCTTCAGGAGATTCTTGAAGGTGCGTTCGGGTGTCTCCACCCGGCCTTTCAGGGTTTTGTGCGAGCAGTGTTCACTCCAGGTTTGGGCAATGGTTTCCAGTTCGATGTCGGCAATGTCCCGTCCCAAGCGGCGGGCATGCTCCTGAATAACCCGCATCTCGGGTACCGATAGGGCCAATCCCATCCGTTTGCTGACAGCCAGCAACGCGTCATCGTCGAGGCCTTCCAGACGGACAAACTCCTGCTTCCAGCGGGTCACTCCGTCGAGGGAGAGACCTTCCAGGCGTTTGCCACCGGGCAGCACCTGCTCGATGGCGCCATTGGCAATGATACGGTTGAACAGGAGGTCGCGGGTCGCTTCCGAGAGCAGCGGCCCGTAATAGCGGCGGAAGGTGCGGGCCTCGTTCACCCGGATGCCAAGATCGCGGGCCAGTTTTCCGACACTCAGGGCGGCCGGATCCATCACCCCGGGCCGCGGCAGGACCGTGGCGATGGGTAACGGCTCCGGCAACTGTTCGGCTGGGCGAACCTGGGCGCTTTCCACCAACGGATCTAGCAGCACATCACCCACCAGGGAATTCACCTGGGCCAGAGTCAGTTCACCCTCCAAAAGAAAGCCGCGGCTGGTGCGTTCGACAAAGGCGTGGGGAGGATCCTGGTTGGTGAGCAACCGATACTCATGGCGCACACGCGATTCTTCGCGGTCAGCGGTACGGGGGGTGATTTCAACTTCCCACAACATGAGCCTTCCATCCCCGCGCCACACGGCGCCAAGCGCTTTCTTTTCATGGATAATTGCCGGGTAAACCCGACGTGTGACCAAGAGGCATTGTACGACCTTGAGCCCAACTGCGGGTGGTGGGAACAGTTTGTTCCCGGTTGGTACAACAAACGGAAGTGATGAAAAGGGGCCTCGACCGAGTCATTCCGTCGGCGGGGTATCTGAGGTTTTCCGGTTTTGGGGAGATTGGGCATGCCAGTTCAAGCTCGGCAGGTCGTGGTGACGGAGCCTTTCAAGGTGGCGGTGCGCGAGGTGACCCTGCCTGATCCTGGCGCCCGGCAGATCCTGGTAGCGGCGGATGCCTCGGCCATCAGTGCCGGCACGGAATTGGCTGTTTACACCGGCACACATCAATGGTTGAAGGACCCCAATCTGCCCGATTGGAAATTTCCCTTCAAATCTGGGTACTCCGCCGCCGGAAAAGTGTTAGCCATCGGCAACGAGGCGGCGGAAATAACGGGTTTCAAAGCAGGGGATCCAGTCAGTTACCCTGGTAACCACGCCTCGCATGAACTGCTCACCCTGGGACACGAGCGTGGCCGGTTGTGGCGGTTACCTGCAGGCATTTGCCCGAAAAAAGCCGCCTTGGCCTGCATTGCCCGGTATGGCTTGGGTGCTTCCATTCGTGCCGGGCTCACCTTGGGTCGCAGCGCTGCAGTGCTTGGACAAGGCGTGATTGGACAATTTGCACTGCGCTGCCTGCGGGCCGCGGGGTGCAATCCGGTTGTGGGTATTGACGCGGTTCCAATGCGGCGGAAAGCGGCATTGGAATCTGGAGCCGATGCGGTGATCGACCCCGCAGACGGCGATGTGCGGACTCAACTGACCCGAATCCTGCCCGGAGGAGCGGAGATAGTCGCCGATGCCACTGGGGTGCCTGATGCAGTTCCTGTAGCCATGAGCCTGGCTTGCGATGCGGGCCAAGTGGTGGTGGTGGGAAGCCCACGTGGCATAGCAAAAGAAGTTAATTTCTATGATCATCTACATAGAAGGTATATAGAGGTGACCGGAGCCCATGGAAATATGCTCTTTGAGCCAGCACATAGTCGACTGGCTGGTGCCTGGGGTATCGACAAAGCTCAAAATTGGCTTTTGGCGGCTATCGCAAGTGGCCGCCTGAACCTGGATGGGTTGGTGACACACACCATTCGGCCAGAGGGTGTGGGCCAAGCCTATGACGGGCTGCTTAAAGACAAGGACAACTGGCTGGGTGTGGTTGTCGATTGGTCTTAAGTATCAACAGAATAATAGTTTAAGAGATTTGGATGGACTCGGTTCAGGGATATGCCCTGGCAGCAGTTACAGCCTTTTTGGCCGGGGGAATCAACGCCTTGGCTGGAGGGGGTACCTTGCTGACCTTTCCTGCCCTGCTGGCGGTTATGGACCCTACCGAGGCCAACATGACCAGCACTTTGGCTCTGTTTCCCGGGTCTTTGGCAGGTTCTTGGGGTTTCAGGAGTGAAATCCAACAGGGTAGGGCTTGGTTGCTGCGACTGATGCCTGCCAGTGTGCTGGGGGGTGTTTTAGGATCCCTACTTTTAGCGTGGGGATCACCTGAATACTTCAAGGTATTGGTGCCTTGGTTGGTTTTGCTGGCCTCGGTGTTGTTCATCGCCCAGCCGTGGTTGGGTCGTGGCCATGGTGATGAGGAAAAGGCCCCCACGTGGGGAATCTTGTGTTTGGCCAGCCTGTGCCAGTTTTTGGTGGCGGTTTATGGCGGGTACTTTGGGGCGGGTATCGGCATTTTGATGCTGGCCACCTTGGGGCAGTGGGGAGTGGGTAGTTTGCACCGTGTCAACGGTATGAAGAATTTGCTTGCCGCACTAATCAACGGGATATCTGCAATTGTTTTTGGTCTTTCAGGGATGGTCCGGTGGGATTTTGTGCTGGCGATGGGATTGGCGGCGGTGGTTGGGGGGTACCTTGCGGGTCAGGCCGGGCCAAAAATTCCACGCAAATGGTTGCGGGGCTTTGTGATCTGCGCAGGGGTGAGCCAAACCCTCTATTATTTCACGAGGCAGTTGGGGTGGCTTGGCTGACCCGGCATGGGGCCGGTTGGAGCCTTTCCCGCAGTGCAATGGTTTCCGGAGGGTGAGAGGCGTGCAAAGGGTTAACAATCCGTGGTTTCGCTTGGCCCTGACCGGTTGGTTGGTGGTTGCGGTTCTGGGCTGCGCCGAGGGCGGTTCCATTCAGGGTGGAAACAACGGGGGAGGCAAGGGGATGCCGATTGAAGTGCCTGCTGACGCGAAGAAAACCGAAAGCGGTCTGCACTATGTGGACCTGAAGGAGGGCACCGGCGCCGAGGCGAAAGCCGGCGCGCTGGTGGAAGTGCATTACACGGGATGGCTGCAATCAAATGGAACCAA
>CAWUOE010000307.1:0-4740 GCA_963923355.1 uncultured Gemmataceae bacterium
AACCAGTTTGAAAAGCGCAATCAGGCCAGAACAGCCCTGAGCTTGTCCAGGGCCCGGGCCTGGACCTGACGGACGCGCTCCTTGGACAGGCCAAGGTTTTTGCCCACCTGTTCCAGCGTGCCCACCTTCTGTTTGTCATTCAGGCAGAAGCGCTGGATGAGCACGAGCTTTTCACGGGGAGACAGGATCGCGGAGCGATCTCCCAGGACCTCATCGAGTTTGAAGCCCGAGGAATCCTGATTGTCGAGGCTGAATGGGTCGAGTTGGGTACCCGCCAAGGTTTCCAGCGGAACGCTACGGTTCATGCGATCTGACTGCATTTTTTGCGACAAACGGGAGAGAGCCCGCATCAGGCAGGTGAAGGCATAGGTACTGAAGCGGATGCCCATCCACGGGTTGTAGGCCGCAACCGATTGGATCAGCACGATGTGGCAATCGGAGGTCATGTCCTCGGCGTGAGAGGTGGGAGGCATCCACCGCCTGATGGCGCGGAAAACCAGCTTGCGGTTACCCATGACCACCAAATCGCGCATGTGCAGGTAATGGGCCTTCCAGAATCCTTTGGATTTGTCGTCCTTGCAGCGGCTCATGCGCCAGGCGGCAAAGTGCATCCGACGGGAAATCTCGCGGGTGACCTCGTCAGGCATGTGGTTGCCGGTCCAGGCAGGGACTTCAGCCTCCGGGCCGTAGAGGCGGACAGCGTTGGATTTGCTGAAAGAAGGATGGATAACGAAGTAGACCCCGTCAGCATTTTGCCTTTGTCGGGGGGTGGGCTTGGTGGTCACTTGCTGAACCATGATGCCTCTCCAGCTTTGGGGTAGATTCGCTCAAATCGCTCAAACCGCTCTTCATTAGTGAACGATATGATCGTTTTGGTGTCAATACCCGTGATTTATTTTTCGTAATAAACGCAGAAAATCTCGAATTTTTCAGGGAATAAAGTTTTCCGAGTTCGAAAAATGGTCGTTTTCCACGTTTGAAATTGATCGAATTAATCGATTTGGCTATACTATTGTGGTCTTTTAAAGGGCCCCCATGGTTGCACGCACTTTACTTTCCACGGTTCAGGCCGCAGAAATACTGCGGGTGCATCCATCCACCATCAAACGATGGGTGGATGACGGCGTGATTCCGGCCTCCAAGACACCCGGTGGACACCGGAAAATCGTGCTTTCAGACCTTTTGCGGTTGGTGCGGGACAAGCAACTGCCGGGTCCGCCAATTGACCCCTCCGTGCTTGACCGGTACCTCTCGAGCCCATTGCCCGCCTCCAGAAGCATGGATGAGTTGCGGAGTGGCCTTGAGAAAGCACTCCATTCACACCAACCCACCGAGGTGCAGCAGATCCTGGTTCGCTGCCACCAGTCCGGCATGAAGGTGGAGCAAATCGGCGATGAACTGATCCTGCCGGTGATGGAATCCGTGGGTTATTCCTGGCGGATGGGAGAAACTGACATCGCCCAGGAGCATCTGATCACCTCGTACCTGCATGGGGGGTTGATCGATCTGCGGAACCGGTTGCTTCCCTCGACCAATGCCCAACTTCCGTTGGCCATTGGCGCCTGTCCGGAGGGTGATTTTTACACCCTGGGTAATTTGCTGGCCGAATTGGTGCTGCTGCAAAATGGGTGGCAGGTGACCAACATCGGCCCGAACACACCATGCGACAGCGTGATCTCGATGGCACGGAAGCTGCGCCCGAAACTGATCTGGATGACCTGCACCCACCTGGAAAATCCCGAGGCGTTCACCCAAGGGTGCAACGAACTGCACCAAACCGCGATGGAGCTGGAAAGCAACCTGTTTCTGGGCGGTCAGGCCCTGACCCAAGAAGTGCGCCGGCGATTGCATTACCACTGGATAGGCGATTCACTGTCCCAATTCAGCCTGGCCAGCAAGCGATTGGTTCCCGCGGCCAGCTGACCCCCAGTCCGATTGATTATTCAGGCCGTAAACCCAAGTAAAAATTGGGTTTGCGGCTTTTTTTTATCCGCCTGCTTGCATCTCTTGATTCGCCGGGGGCATCCGGTTATCTCCCCCGGGGTGAGTGGGTACACGGACCCGGGATCTGGAAGGTCCGGGTTTGGAACAGGGGCGGGGAACACCCGTGGGATGGACCAAGGAAATAGCCGGTCGGCCGCATGTTCGGCCCCAAGGCGAAAGGTATCTCATGCTTACCCTGGCGGGATTGCTGGTGCTTTGCGGCTGTCAGTCCGCATCGGGCACGGCCAAACTCAACGGCTTGGCAGCCGGACAGGCAGCCCAAATCCGCGAACAAATCGCACGTTTGGGCCAACCCCGGACGGCACCCGGCTCCGGGGCGATCGCTGGCGCGGGAACGGATGCGGACATCCACGCCCTGGCGGCTGAACTGCAGGAAGTCTCGCACAGTGCGCGCGGGCAGGAGCCGGATGGCCGACCTGTGAGCCCTGCTGGGTCGAGCCCGCCGCCATTGAGCCTGCCGCCCCCGCCGGCCACGCTGGGCAGGCCCACCACAGACATGCCCAAGCCCGCCCAGCAGGAAGGATCGGGCGTGGCCAAGCTGAAGGCTCCCGAGGGCCTGGCGATCGGCCGTCCGCTGTCGGGTGGCATGGTGGTGGCCATGGTGAACGGACAAGCCATCCTGGAGGAAGAAGTCCAGGTGGCGATGGTTCAGGGCGGCCTTGGAGAAGGGCAGCCGATGGCCGAGAAACGGCGCCTGGCGCTTGAAACCCTGGTTGACCGGGAACTGGTGGTGCAGGATTGCACCATGCGGCTGAGCAAGAGCCCGCAGGCCCAGAAATACCTGGACAAGCTGAAGGAACTGGCCGGCAAGGAATTTGAGCGCTACCTGAAGCAGATCAAATCGAGGAACCGGATCGAAAGCGACGAGGAATTCGAAAAGGTGCTGGAGGCCCAGGGGATGCCCCTGGAGCTGATGCGACGGCAGCAGGAGCGCAACTTCATCGCGATGAATTACCTGCAACAGCGGGTGATGAGCGCGATCGACCGGATCGGGCGGGCCGAGCTGGAAGAATATTACCGGACCCGGCCCGACGAATTCAAAGTGCGGGATTCGGTGCGGTGGCGGCACCTGTTCATCGCGACCGCCCGACACAACAGCCCGGAAGATGCCCGGAAAGAAGCCGAATCCCTGGCGGCCCGCGTGAGGGCGGGGGAAGACTTCGTGGAACTATCGCGCAAGCACTGCCACGGGGACAGCGCGCTGCGTGGCGGCGAGGGTGTGGGGCGATTCCGCGGCGAGATCAAGCCCGCCGAACTGGAGGACACCCTGTTCAAGATGCGTCCGGGCGAGGTGGGCCCGGTGGTGGAACTGCGGACCGGTTTCCATGTGTTTCAACTGGTGGACCGGGAATACGAAGGGCAGAAGCCCTTTGACGAAAAGGTGCAGAAGCAGATCAAGGCACGCCTGCGGGAAGAGGCATCCCAGCGGGAAATGAAGGCGGTTGTCACCGAACTGAAGCGGAACGCCGTGATCGATTACATGGAACGGTGAACCTTGCGGGCAGCTTTTGCGTGATAAGATGACCAATGCAATCAGGTTTCGCCCCCTATCAAGAGGGACTTGTCCATGTCTGGAATTTTGAAGCAAGAATCGAGCAATCCCGCATGGCGGGCGATTGAAAACACCGGCGCCTATGCCGGCAATCCGTCCAACGCAATGACCATGACGGGCGCCGTGGGCAAAACCGGCGTGCTGCTGGGATTGCTGCTGGCTTCCGGCCTGGTTTCGTTCGGGTACGCCACGGACCTGATCCGGGACGGCGGGAACCTGCCGGTGGGCCTGATGGCGAGCGGGATCATCGGCGCGCTGATAGCCGGCCTGGTACTGGCCTTCAAACCCTCGTTCGCACCCGTGCTGGCTCCGGTATACGCCGGGCTGGAAGGCATGGCCCTTGGCGCGATCACGGCGGTAGTGGAACGATTCAAGCCAGGGATCGGCGTGGAGGCCATCACGCTGACAGCGGGCATTTTGGGCGGGATGCTGTTCCTTTATTACAACGGGGCCCTGCGGGCGACGCCGTTTTTGACCAAAGCAATCGGCGCCTCGATGCTGGCCATCCTTGTGGCATATCTGGCCACCTGGATCGGCAGGATGTTTGGTTATGAGATCCCGTACATCCACGGCAACGGGATCATTGGCATCGGTTTTTCCCTGTTTGTGGTGGGCGTGGCCTCTTTCTCGTTCATTTTGGATTTTGCCCAGATTGAGCGCCATGTTTACGACCAATCGCCCAAGTACATGGAATGGTATTGCGGCTACTGCCTGATGGTGACGGTGGTGTGGCTGTACATGGAACTGGTGAAGTTGCTGCTGAAGCTGAACTCACGCGATTGATTTGGATTTATTGCATTGGAACAAGGCATGGGCCCCGGGGAGTGATCCCCGGGGCCCATGCCTTTTGTGACAGGGATTTTTACCGCCCCCTCAGAGGGGCGCGAAGGACCCTGCAACCCATCATCCGGTGAGTTTGAGGCCCTCGAATTCGGTGCCCTTGCTGAAAACACGTACCAGCGGCGTGGTCATGATGGTGGTGGTGACCGCCATGATGACGAGCATTGTGAACATGCTGTCGGGGAGGACGCCCAGCTCCATGCCGACGTGGATGACGATGAGCTCCATCAAAGCCCGGGTGTTCATCAGTACGCCGATGATGTTGGATTCGCGCCAGGAAAAGCCGGTTACCCGCGCGGCCACAAGGCACCCGCCCCATTTGCCCGCCACGGCAGCGGCCAATA
>CAWUOE010000308.1:0-4734 GCA_963923355.1 uncultured Gemmataceae bacterium
CGGGAGGGATGAAAATCCGGATCGATCCCAACATGCACCCGAAGGTTTCCCTGTTCAAACCAGGCTATGGCCAGTTTGGAAACAGAGGGTGAAATGGGGACTTCCCTCAACCCCAGTACCTGTTTGTAAAACTTTCGGGCGATTTGCTCGCCACCGGCTGGTATGGCCATCTGGACATGATGTATCCCATCCAGAAAAAAACTATCTGCATTTGAGGTCATGGAGTGATTTCAGGTTTGGTGGCCATTACCGGATGGTCCCGTCAGGAAGTTGGAACACTTGGGCCGCGGCTAGCCCGTTTCCGAACTGCCTGAAATTGTGGAATGCCCAAACCAGCTTTTTGTCACGGGTGACCTCGATCAATTGCGGTTGATCCGGACCAGCATGGCAGTTGCCCACGATGATATTGCCATCCGGCAGGAGGTGCAGCATGGTCACCCAGGCAAGGACGATACCTGGAATCTCTTTTTGCTCAAGGCTCCAGACAACTTTCCCGGACCTGTCCAACTCGATTACCCGGTTACCGTTGCCGCATGCGATCCAGGTGGATCCCTTGTCTGTTCGCCAGGCACCGTACACCTCGGTGCCATGTCCTTCCGGGCCATGGCCGCCTGAGCGGGGGCGCCCGGCAAGGTCCAGCTTGTGGAACCAGACCACTTTGCCTTTCCTGTCGTATTCACGCACCATGCCATCCCCCTCGTGGCAAACTAGGAAGTTGCCTTCGGGGGTTTGTCGGACCAACCTGCTGTCCCGGTGGGGGTTCGGGTTGTCGATGGTCAGGGGAATCGAAAGCGCCACCTTTCCATCAGGGTCCACAAGGGCCAACCTGCGGTTGCCGGATTCGGCAACCAGCGTGGTGCCGTCCTTCAGCCGCTGGACAGCGTGGATTTCAATGTGCTGGCGGTTGGCGGGCACCTTTTCAGCCTTGTAGGTCCACAACTCTTTTCCATTCTTGTCCACCTCGGCAACCCGGTCACGGGCTACAGGAAGTAGGAAGCGGTCTCCTGACAACTGGTGGAGGTCATGCACCTCAGCGCGGAGGGGAAAACGCCAGATGGCCGCCCCATCTTCCATCACCCAAGAGATGTGGCCTTGGTCCGCTCCCAAGATGCTCCGGCCTTTTGAAGGTAGTTTTTGCCAATCTTTTTCCCCGGGTGCCGGGCTAGCCCCAACTGTGGCGGATGCTACAGCAGCCACCAAACACCCGCCTGTCGCCAAAAGGTGCTCTCTGCGGTTCATGGGGAATTCCTCCGGACGGTGGGAAAAACTGCCAAGGGGGACCAATGTCATGTTCAAAAAGTTGGTTTCTTTTTACGGATTGGGGCAAATCCGCCACCTAAGGAACCAAAAAAGGGCATTCAGTCAGGGTAATCCTCCAATAAGTGAAGGATTGGCCCAAAAACCGTTCGCCAGCATGTTAATTCTGGCAATTTGGTGGAAGTTTGCGCATTTTTCGCATGGCAGGAGGTTTGAGTTTGTGGGGGAAAGCATCAATTCTGGTGGTGGTGGCTGTCCTTTTTTGCCGAATGGAAAGTTGACGAGGCTGCAATCCTCCACACGACTCAACCGGGAGGGAATCCGGTGGGGTCGGGCTCAGGGAAGGGCTGGAGGGGCTCCTCGACCATAACGGGAACAGCCATGGACCTGAACTGGGGTCCCGGCGGCCCGGAATAGTTTTGGAGCCTCGTGAAAGGAGTCACCATGAAACGGTTTGCGATGATGGCTGTTGCTGTCGCCTGCCTGGTTGGGGGGTCCACCTCCGCCCATGCAAGCTGGGGCCAGATTGGCTACAGCGGGTACCAACCCTGGTACAACATTTTTGCCAAGCGCTACAAGGGCCTGACCCCGGAAGAGGAGCGGCTCCAGAAGTTTTGGCATGACTATTACAACGCCATGAAGCACTACTATGGCGCCCTCGACAACATCGACTGGGTGGCCTACTACAAGAACCACGGCTACCAGATCAACGGCGCCGGCTGTGGCTTCGGCGGCCGTGTGAACTACGCTCCCGTGTTCGTGAGCCCCTCCATGCAGTGGGCCGTTCCCGGTAGCGCGATGTGCGGGCCCTCCGCTGGCCCCGGCGCTGGCTGCGCCCCCGGCGGTGCGTTCCCCGTGAGCTACACACCGGGTGCAGGCGCTCCTGGCGCGATGCCCGCCGCTGGTCAATGACTAGTGCGGTGCAACTGTCCTGAACCTGAATAAGTTTCAGGGCAGTCACCCAAGCAAAGGCACCGGGTTCCCCATGGGGAACCCGGTGCCTTTTTTTAAGCTAATTCGAACCAAATTTGGGCGGGTAAAGCGGGGCAAAGGCTGCGGGTCCTGTCGGATGGGCAGACAGGGATTGGGGCAGGTGGATGCAAAAACGCCCCAAATGAAAGCTGTCCATCAAATCAGGGTGTACCTTTCGCATACCGGGTGGTGGGTGAATACCGCCCCCTAGTTATGGAAGACTTCACACCCAAGGATGAACCAACCATGCATGGCAGCTTCAGGTCAGTTCCAGTCGCGCTGGTGGTTGTGGCTCTGGTTTGGGGGATGATGGCCCCCAACGCAATGGCCCAATACCCAACACCCCGCCCCCAACCGTGCAAGGTATACCCACCTGCCCCTGACATGCGCGGGCCCGGATACTACGTGGCCAACCAATGTGGTGCGCCTCACGGACCCTGCTACAACGTCACTCCCCCGTTTCCTCCTTTCAATGGAATGGTCGGGCCTGTGGCTGCCGGCCAAAGTTGCTTTGCCGGATTCAATGGCCCCGGTCAGGGAATCCCATTCCATCGCTTTGTCCGTAGCCCCAGGGATTTCTACATGCAGGATGGGGTAACCGGCGGACCCTGCAAATAGCCTTCAACTGACTCCTTGGCTCACGACGCCGCCCTTCCAGGGCGGCGTTTTCGTTTGAAACGGGTGCTATCAAATTTCGTTGGTTGGCGGCCCGGTTGGGTTGCAGGTACAAGATACTAGACAATCTTCGGGCACAGGGCCGGAACATGGCGGAAGGTGAAATCACGGACCTAAACGTCTACCTGGCCCAACTCCAAGCCCTGGAGTTGGTGGGGGCGGCGGATTTGGAAAAAGTGCTGGGAGAACTGGCTCCCGGATCTTCCGCTCGGGATTTGGCTTTGGCGTTGGCCCAGGCAAATCTTTTGACTCGTTACCAGGCCGCACGGATTTTGGCCGGGAAGGGAGAGGGTCTGCGCCTTGGGCAATACTTGCTTCTTGAGGAGGTCGGCAGGGGTGGTATGGGAAGGGTATTCAGGGCCCACCATGAGGTAATGGACCGTCAGGTCGCACTGAAGGTGCTGAACCGGAAGCTGGCCAAGGGTGAGAAGGCCCCGGATTTGTTCTTGAGGGAAGTTCGGGCGGCCAGCAAACTGCACCATCCCAATCTGGTGACGGCGCATGATGCTTGGATGACATCGGTCCCGTATTTTCTGGTCTTTGAATTCATCGACGGTCCTTCTCTGTCATCACTGGTTCGGGCCCGGGGTCCCCTTCCTGTGGGATTGGCCTGCGAATACATCCGACAGGCCGCCTTGGGCCTTGCCCATGCACACGAACGTGGCCTGGTGCACAGGGATATAAAGCCGGGCAACCTGATGCTCAAGCCGGGTGAAAAACCCGCTGAGCCTGGCACTGTCAAGATTTGCGATTTTGGCTTGGCTCGCCTGCGTCCGGGGTGGCAGGGAAAGGGGGCGGTTGCGGTGGATTCCTCGGAACTTAAGTCCGAGTCGATCATCGGCACACCCGACTACCTGGCTCCGGAGCAGGCAAGGAGCCTGCAGAATGCGGATGCCCGCTCCGATATCTACAGCCTCGGTTGCACCCTGTATTTCCTGTTGACCGGCCAGCCGCCTTACCCGGGGGAATCGACCCTGGAAAAAGTCATTCGTCACGGTACCGAACCCGTGCCGGACCCCAGGGTGGTCAGGCCAGATATTCCTGAGGGCGTTGTCCAAATACTTCACGAAATGATGGCCAAGGATCCAGCCCAGCGCCCGACAAACGCAAGGGAGTTGGCGGAGTCACTCCTTCCCTACGTGGAGGCCACCACCATCACCCACGCCTGGGAAAAGAAAACCGGCTTCAAGGATTCCGAATCATCCGGTGAGTGGGGCCACCTGGTAGCGATTGACCAATCCTCACAGGGGTCGACCATGGACGGTTTGCCCGACCCCGCCAGTGAATTCGCGCTGGATGACGAGGCATTGCGGGTTTTCAGCCAGCCACCAGTTTTCGCCGCGGCAAAAAGCAAATGGCCCTTCGCGGGAGGAATGGACCTCCAACGAAAGGCCAGGTGGGCGGTGTCACTCGGGGGCGCGATCCTGTTGGCGCTAATCTTGTCGTGGTTATTCCTGTTCCGTTGAAAAACTAGCGGGAAGACAGATAGAACGGGGCGGCTGACGGGTTGGCGACTTGGCTCGTGCCGTGTTGGCCCCCGTAGTAAGCAGCGCCGAAATTGCCAACACCTTGTGCCCTTCCCATGGGCGCACCGCCAGCACCGCTTGCCCCGGAGTTACCCGCGACAGGCCCTTTCGGGCCATAATTTTGCCCGAAAATGGTCTGGGAGAAATACGGTTGGTGGCCGGGGCAATAGTTGGAACCGTGCCCGCACCACAGATACCCCGGAGGGCAGTTGGGCTGGCCGCCACAGTTGGAGCCGGATTTGCTAGCGGCATATTGCCCGTAACCCCACCGGTAATATCCTGGAATCTCCGGTTGGCAGAAAAC
>CAWUOE010000309.1:0-4706 GCA_963923355.1 uncultured Gemmataceae bacterium
GCGTCAGATGTGTATAAGAGACAGCCCCTTTTGGATCATCCATTTCTTTTATGTCGTAGTTCGGAGCGACATCGCCTATCGCGCGTGAAATTCGAGTGTCACGGTCATACGAGACCTTGTCGCGCATTGGATCAATTCTCCGTGGGTATCGAGTCGGGCACAGGTCTGACCCTGTAGTGGGAGTCCGCATTCGGGTAGCGGACATAGCCTGCCAGTGGGACATTGGCTACGCCTTTGGGCTCACACTCGGATTGGCATCCCAGCAGGATCGCTAGGTCCTGGCAGACCTCCCTGACGACATCCGAAGGGGCCACCACAACAATGTTTCCCCGAGCCTTGGCCACCTCGTTCGTAAGGTGCTCGATGTTTGTTTGCTTGATCAGATAGCACCTGGCGTCTGGGGGCTGGCCTAACGCCTCAAGTTTTTCAGGTGGCAACCTTTCCGCGGCACTCTCCGACAGGAAAGGAATTGCCTCCTCGTAGTAGGAGTATCGTGGAGACACTTTGATGACGGCATCGATGCGCTTTTCTGGTGGAACAAAGTATGCACCGTCATTTGTTGTGACCTGGCTAGATATCCTTGTCACATCTTCGTTTGTCAGCCTGGACCTTATGTTTGCGGGAATACACTCTCTGATCCTATCCATCTTGTAGGTTTGTATCTGGTAAAATGTCCCATCCTTGTTGAGTAGGTAGCTACCTGTGGCCTCATTCCATATCACGCCGATAAGGTATACGGCCCCATTCTTCACGAGGACCGTGCAGATGATCGGGTCAAATACACTCCACCTATTGCCGCCGCTTGCGGATCGATAGTTAATCTTCATCATATCCTTGCGTAGGAAACAATTGAGGGCCGTCTCGAAGTAACTCTGGTACCATGTTTTCCGCTTGGCATCAGATGCATCATCAGATTCGATGCCCCTCGCCTTTGAGCGGCCATCAGGACGAAACAACAGAAACTCAGCCGGTTTACGGTCGGTACCTCTCCTGGCAGAAAAATACGGGTTCCCTACGCCCCTCTCGACATCAAGAATTCCGAAGTAATCCTCCAGGGTATCAATGATTTCGGGCAGGTCGGAAATCGATGGCATGCACACATCTTGCTGGATACTCAGGAAGCATGTGAGGGTGGCCAGGGCCTGCTGACCAATCAACTCGGGAATCTTCGCCTTGTTGAGGGCGCTATCGATGCCGAATCGCAATGCCTTGGCTGATTTCTCGTGACCACCAGATGACTGAGACAAGTAACTTTTATTAGCCCCATCCCACGAGTATAGGCCGACATCAAAAAGATCGGGATTATTTACAATCTTATTGAACCTGTCCTTGATCTTGGCGCGAAATGCCTCGAATGTGGGGCTCTTGTCGGTGCCCGCAAACAATTCATCCTTTTTGTCAAACATATCGCGATAGGTCGGCAAAGAATCTTTCGAAACGGTCATGTATTGTTCCAGGAAATCGATGATCAGCGTGCAGTCATCGATCACCCCCTGGTTGAGTCCTGAGGAAAACCTCCTGTCGATCATCACATCCTCCTTATGCAAGCTGGTAACCGATGATTTAGGTCTGGTGGCAATCCGTACCATGATGCCGGATCTGGCATTATACGCTCGATCGGTACCTGCGATGTAAATTCCGATCTACAGATTGCTTCAACCATGCAGGACTCCACCCGAGGGCGCCTGGTTCCCGCATTCAGGGGAATAACCCATCGCGGGCAATCCCAAGGCCTGGGAGTCTTCATCCCCACCCTCCCATTCGTTCAGTATGGCCTCGATCCTTTCCCGCACAACTTCACGGGCATCCTCACGGGCACACTCGTCCCGGCCCCGGTTCATCAGGAGGTGCTCGTACTCGGTGCGACAGTGCCTGACATGGGCGCGTACAGCCATTTCTGCCCTGTCAGCGATGTCTAAGGTCGATGTCCTGCCCACCCTGCCACTGCCGATTTCGCAAGCATGGGCAGCGATTACGAGCACCGTCGGCTCGGGGCACCCTGGGTAAATCAATCGGATTGCCGCCGCCAGATGAGCGATGTCCCTCTCTTCCCTGCGCCGGCGGTCAGATGCTCGCATCTCAGGCGTGCGTTGCGGTCGATTGCTGGCCCTCTGCTCCCTTTCCTTCGCCGCATGGAGAAGCCGTGGTGCTGACCTTTTGGCGACAACCACGCCATCCTTGAGTGGTTTCCAGCCATAGCGGGCTTTCCTGCCGCGCTCGACAAATCCCACCAGCGCCTCCGCGAACTTGATCCCCAATTTCCTGCAAATTGGCTGGAGACGACTCCCCGGCACATGGGTGTATCCCGCTGGCAAGCCCTTGCGGACATCCACGGTGCCATGCACGCTCGAGATGCTCAGGTATACACGACTCATGTGATGTCACTCCCATGGTGATGGTCAGCGGCCGCCCGTTGCCACGGCATCGGGGCCGACCTGCCCCGATTGAGGTGGATCGTTGGAGGAGGAGTTGCATCCCCAACCGCGGCGGGGCGCCGGCTTGAAGCGCCCCCGGGCGACCGCCTGATCTGCAACACATCTGCATCTAGGGAAAAATCGTCTCTCAACCCTGAGGACGCCGGCGGTGCCATGGGGGGCAGGCTTGCTGCCCGCATGGAGGCCGCCCCGGTGATCCTCGGTGACCCCGCGAGGTTGGCGATTCCCAGGGGCTCAAGTTGGCCTTGGCAAGCCGCCGCGCCCTGCAGATTCCGATGAATATCCTCGGCGATGTGGGAGGGGGTAAGGACGACCATCCTGCCCCGCGATCGGAAAACCTCAGACACCAGGTGCTCAAAGTTGGTGTCGCAGATGCGATAACAGACGGCGCTCCTGGGTTGCTTGAGGGCGACAAGCTGCCTTTCATCAATCCGCTTAGCCGAATGGAATGGCATGCCCTCCTCTAGATACCTGCCATACTCAGGAGTGACCTTGGCGATCACCTCCGGGATCCGTGATTTGTTGTCGGCAATGTACAGGCCGTCATTTTCCTTGATGGATTGCAACAGGTTCGCCAGGTCGGTTGGCTTGAGGACACCCCTGGTGGTGGTCTCGGTCAACCGTGCGATGCGACTCATCTTGAGCGTGATCATCCTTGGGGAGCCATCCGGGCCACACCGGGGCCTGGTGGCGTCAACACGGTCGGCAGCAACGCCGTGGAGGTACACCCCGCCGTTCTTCACCGACGCAGTCACTGCGACGATATCAATGATGTGTGTCTTGGCGGGCGCTCGCTCAGATGCCAGATAGTCAACAGAGATCATCATTCCCCTGAGGTAGGATCTCCTGATGATGTGGAGATGTGTGTTGAGCCGATCCTTCGACTGCTGCTGAGGGCTTGACTCAAATTTGTAAACGACCAGGTCCCGAAGCCTCCTTCCAGAATCGGGATCCCTGATTGATAGGGGATCTACCTTGGCGCCTGAGATGGGGCTCTGAACCCCGAACATTTGCTCCAGGTGCTCCTCAACCTCGTCCAGGTCGTGCGCCGTGGGCAGCATCTGCTGCTCCATGATCTGCCGATAGTCCAGGAACATCTCATATGCCGCTGCTCCCACTGGCTGGGGGAACTCCTTGTCGATGTATCGATGGAGGAGGCCCAGTCGCAGCTGGATGCCCTTGGTGGGCTTGACCCAGTTAAGCGTGTCGAGGTCGGGTTTGAGGATTTCGACACCATCGTAGGCGACCGGGATGGCGTCTCCGACCAGATCTGCATTTTGCAGGATGCCCCGAATAATTGTCCGCAGGCGCTCAAAAAAGGCGCGTGCCGTGAGGTCCTCCCGTGCATCGGGGAGCAGCGTTGAGAATTCGTTGTACAGGTCCAACTTGGTGGGCCATTTGTCTGGTGGCAGGGTGACGGTCTTGTTGAGCCGCCTGAGGAGCCGTCGGTGGGTCTCTGTCAGCATGTGATTCCCTCGTCGGTGGTGGTGGTTGCGAACGCGGGCAACGATGTCATTCGCTGGACCGCGCCCAAAGTTCAGGAAAATTTCGGATGTCAGGCCTGTGTGGCCGGAGTACAGCCATCCATCAGGCGAAAGTGGCCAACTGGGACTCCCCAGCACATCACGGGTATTCCCGGAGGTGGCCCTAGCACCACCAACTTTGCAGTCTCGATTCCGGATATCGTTTCGTATCCGAGGATTGCCGCGGTCAACACATCCGACTTCTGGAATACGACGCGCCTGGATCCGACGCGTGGATCGCGCATCCACCCTCCAAAAGACTTGATCACCGTGACGAGGCGGCCCACATACTTTTCGTGGCCTGCCTTATCCTTCTGCGGTTTGGAGGTTTGTTCATCCTGGGGTGCCGGCTCGTTTGCGTCATCCATGAGTATCTCCACTGGGTTTTTGGACACGCTCATGATTGCGACCGGGGTGCAGGATCAGCCTGCACCCTGTTTTTCGCTGGAAAAAGGGTGCTGGCTGGTATCGCTGAAATGCTGTGCCGTGGGCTACCTGATTCGGAAGGGTGATGTGAAACTGGACCCGCAGGGATTGCCATTATTCAGTCATTCACGCCAAGCCGAAGCGGTTGATCTTCATCGATGAAACATGGTTTTCCACGGCCATGACCAAGCCAAGGGATATGCGCCCCGAGGCAAAAGGTTATGGCAAGCCGGGTTCCCCACGGCCATCGGAAGACCAAAACTCGTGGGAGGAGTCACCAAGTAAGGAATCTTGGCGCCAATGCTTCTTGACGGCCCCATCA
>CAWUOE010000310.1:0-4693 GCA_963923355.1 uncultured Gemmataceae bacterium
TTCGGATTGATGAAGGAATACTTGGGGGCCTTCAGCTTGGGTAGGAGTGCATCCCGTTTTTCAGCACCCACAACCGACAAGGTATCCACAGTAAAAGTGACATCCAGGTTGTCTTTGGTCAGGTTTTTCTTGTCGTTGTCATCGCGTTTGATGGTGAGCGAACCAATTCGCTGCAAAGTCTGGATCTTGTACACATCCTTAATGGCAGTTGCTATTTCCGCAAGGGTACCCTTACCCGAAACACGGTAGGTGGTGGATTGCCATAAAGCTTTCTTGCCCCCTGAACGCCCGGATCCAGAATTTTGGCCGGCCGAGGTTTTCGAAAGATCAACCCCCCAATCCTCCAACCCGGATCCTTCCGCTATGTCCTCCAATTGATTGCGAAATTCGGCCTGCAAGTCATTGGTGTGGCGGTCGGCCGGCTTGGTCTTGGGTTCTGGCCAGCTCAGCAGCTTCCAATCCTCCAACCGAGGGTGAGCCTTGAGGATTTCTTTACGAGACTTCAAATGATCCGCATTTTCTTTCATTTCTTTCTGGAGTGAAACAGCCAGCGCATCCTCCCTCTGCTGGAGGTCGCTCAAGGGGCTCCAGAGCAGGTAATAGATTGCCACCGGCAGTCCCACACCTGCCATCACAATGGCTAAGAGCACAGGTAATCGCATCGAACTCATGGCATGATTCCGATTGTTTTCTTCCGATTCATTTTACCCAGCGTCCCTCAGCCCCGAACCAACTCATTTGGCCTTGGATTGACCAGCGGGGCTTTTGGGACCTGAAGATTCCCCTTCAGCACCCTTGGCCTTTGCATCCTTCCCTGCCTTGGTAGCATCCCCCCTCGACTTGCCATCAACACTGTCTTTGCCCGTCCCGTCTTTTGCGCCGGTTATGGATTTCAGCGAATCTTTGCTTCCATCCTTTGTTTCCTTCTTTTTGGGGGGAGCAGGCGGGGCCATCACATACTCGGAAGGAGACCTGGCCTTCACCAAGATTTCGAAGTCAAACGTTTTGCCGGTCCGACGGAGTTTGGTGAGGTAATATCCCTCCGGCCCGGCGGTTCTCAAATCCTTGTCCAAGCGTTCCAGTTCATTTTCATCGCCGGTTCCATCGGGAAGAATCCCCTTGATGGTCAACCGGCCGGTGTAAGGGCTGTTTTGGCCTGCCACCTGTTGTTGGGGTGTTGCTACCACCTCGGTAATCAGCATTTTTTTGGTGTCTGTAACTCGGCAAGCCAAATCCACCAATTCCTCCAACCAATTGGCAGTGTCCCAGCTAGCCAGCTCCTTCAAGCGTTTTTCATCCTCGACGTAACGCTGGTTCTCACCTTTCAGCTTGTCCAAATCGGCCTGCATCCGTGCAATGTCCGATTCCTTATTCCCGGTATGCCACCAGAAGGCCGCGCCTCCCATGAGCAACAAGGCAGCGGCTGCACCTCCGTATAGAAACAAGCGTTTGCGGGCATCGCTGACTTCGTTTTTTGGCATCCGGGGATGGACAAAATCCACCCCCGGTCGCTCACGACTCCAGGCTCGGGCCATTCCGATCAATGCAACCTGAGAAGCGGTACCCGGGCCAGTTCCAGCCAGTCCCTCCAGTTCGGACAATTCCTCCACCGCGATTTCAAGGCTTTCACCCAAACGGTCTATTTCCTGATGGGCCGCCCCAACCGCGAATATCCTGCCGGGGTGTGTACCCCCGGTTGTCCCAAACACGGCAAAACCACGTCGGGCCTCCTGGGCCATGGCATCGCCCAAAGCAAGGCCACGGTCCAGTTCCACTGCGCCATCCTGAACCACTAAAAGCTGTCGCCAGGAATGGCCAACCGCCACCAAACCGCGGGTTCCCTGACCTTGGGGGAGGGCCGCTGCCAATCCCATTGCCCGTGGGCACAGGCCGACCAATTTGACCCCTGCCCCTTTGGCTAGGTTCTCGTAGGTGGACATCATTTCACGACGGAGCACGTAGACCAGTGCCCGTTTCTCTGCCTTACCATCCTGGGAACCCCACGGTTGGTAATCGATGATCACATCGTTTGGATCATCCAGAACTTCCTTGGTGGTAAGCAGTCGGACCAGTCCTGGCTCTTCGGATGGATTGACAGCCGGGTATTTCTGGTCCCTAACCACCAAGCGGTCGCGCCCGACCAAAGCAACAATGCCGGTAACAACCTGTTTTTTTTCTTTGAGACGATTTTTCAGGAACTGGCCCAACTCCTCTGCCATCACCGGATTGGGGGAAAGGTCGGTTTCCTCGGACCAAGAATCCAAGATTTTGGCTTTGTTACGGCCGCATTCAGCGACCAAAGCGGTCAGGCGCAGGTGGTCCCAATCAATAAAACAAAGCCGGGCCATAGGTCCACGTGCCTTTCCATTGGATTCCCTTCCCTGCCTTTTTCCCTGATCCTGTCCTGGTTCAGGGAGTTTGGATTGCCCCGATGGAGCGATATAAGTCAGTGAGGTCGCGAATTCCAGCCAACCGGGGCCTGGGCCCACTCAGGTCAATCATCCCTTCCAAAACCGTGGTTACTCCGAACCCATCCAACTTGCCCATGGAAACTACCCGGACCATCTTGGGCCGGGTGGTAAGGTAGTTTTCCACACGGGAAAGCTTGGAGGCGGAAATCTGGGCTTTTGTCAGGAGCCATGCCAAGGTGTCCCCGGTGGAATCTCCGGGTTGGGGCCGGTTGGTCAGGATGGACTGAATATCCTGATCCTCCAAACCAGGCAAAAGAGACAAAACCTCATAGGTGGCGGACATCACATTCACCCGAGCCGGGAGTTCCACCTTGTCAGATGATTCCGGAGCGGAAGCTGTGCTGGTGGCGCTGAACAGAAGAGGCAGATACTGGGACGCCACAGTTGGATCCTTCAGCGGGCTTTTCAGGGTTCCTGTCACCTTTTGATTGCCCGCCTGATAGGAAACGCTGACATCCGTCGCCGCCAAGTCAAAAATGGACTTCACTTTCTTGAGCTGACGGAAAAAATTGGGCTGCTTGTCCTTGTCGATCTGGGCCTGCAGCAACGCAGGATCCACCACTGACACGGTTTGCGATTGGCTCTGGGATCCCCCACCGGTGGTAGTCACCGTCACCGCACCCCCGGATGAAGTCACGGAAACAGCCCCGTTGCTGTTAACGGACATGGCGGTGGGAACTTGAGCTGAACCACCCCCGCCAGAAGGGGTCGGCGTGATAGTTCGAGCCACAGTACCACCTGAGCTCGCACCAGATGATGACGAACCTCCACTGGAGCTACCCGTGGTTTTAGAACTGGAAGATGACGATCCGGAAGAGGTTGAACCTCCACCACCGGAACCTCCAGAGGAAGATCCTGTTGATCCTCCAGAACCACCCCCGGAAGACCCGCCACCACCGGAGCTTTTGGTGTTTCCGTACAGGCGGTAGGCCATGATGAATTGGGTAAGGTTTTGGTCACCCACCGAAGCGGAAAGATTGGACTCCAAGGTGGTCAAGTCACCCTCGTTCAGGCGAACCACCGTGGTTCCCTCAGGCTCAAAATTGACTTCCCGGGTGTTCACCGTGAAAAGGGAACGCAATCCAGCCGAAGTTTCCGACCCGTTCAACAGGGTGGGTGTGACACCTTTCACCAGCAGCAACTCATCCAGGCTGTCTATCGGTCCGTTCTTGCAGCGGTAGGCTGGATCCAATGCAAGGTAATATTCATTTTCAGCACCCTGCTCCTCGAGGTCATCGTCCTCATCCATCCAGTCGATGATGGAACTGATCACATCATCCGTCATCTCGGGAACCAAACCCTGGGCTTTTTGCAGGACACTTCTCAGGGTTCCCCCACTGCTGTCCTGATCCAGCAGCGCGTTGAGGTTGATCTTCGCGGATTCCTCCTCCACCTCAAGGATCTGGAAATTCCCCTTCAACGGGCTGCTCGCGGCTGGATCCACCTCGACCTGCTGCTGGGAATTGATTTCCAGTTGCTGACCGCCCGTCAGGGCAGCCATGGCAAAATGAAGCCCACTTTCGGCAAGCGCCCGGGTTTCAGCCGACCTTTGGGCACCATGGGAGGCAATGTACTCGGACCGCATCAGGTCGTTGTAACGGTAAGCCGCCAACGCAAGGAAAGCGATCACGATCAGAACCGTGATCAATACAAATCCCCGACGTGAATGCGAATCATGGCGAACAAACTGACTTTTGCAGTGCCGTTTCATCCGCATGGCATCTCCATGGTTTCGATTTCTCATGGCGAGGTTGAACCGGAGGAGGAAGTGGTGGTAGGAGGAGGAAGGGCCGGCGTATTCCCAACAGGGATCTGAACCACGCGGAAGAAAGTCTGCAGTGGCCCGTCTTTCCCGACCTGGATATCCATTTCAATTCGTATTGCCCGAGGAGGGCCCTGAGGTGTCACCTCATCCGACCCGGTGGATCGGCTATCCCACTGTTCCAGCCAATCGCCACCATCACCTGCGTGGTATTTGAAACGAACAGCTTTTACCTCGGGTGCGACCAACTCAAATTGGTCAGCAGGTGGAGCCTGGTCCGGATTCAAACCCAACTCAGATTGGGCCAACTTGATTTCCCAACGGCCCAAACCCTGCCCCTGACCATTTCCATCCTCGGATTCTGAAGGAATCATCCCGAAAGTGATCCGATGGACACCAGCCGCAGGTCCGCCCTGCTCGTCCAACCTTGGGTCTCTGCGAATGTAGAGGGTTAGAGACT
>CAWUOE010000311.1:0-4685 GCA_963923355.1 uncultured Gemmataceae bacterium
TTTGGACGGAACCGGGATGACCAATCCCAATATGGACAAGGTGGATATTGCCAACCGGAAGGCTTACGGCAAATCCCAGCCCTACTTTGGCATCCCTTCGGCTGCTTTTGCTGGAATTCCTGCCATGCAGAATTACGGCACCCTTTTGCCTCAAGACCCCCAGACTGCTGTTGGTGGAGGCCCCAAATGCACCTTTTGGCGGCACAACACCAAGTCTGACACACCCCCTGCAGGCTTCATGCCGTCGGTTACCTATCCGGTGGCGGCGGGTGGCGAAACCTTTGAGACTCCCCGATTTCGGCCGCACTTGGATCGCTGGCCTTCCACCATGGGAGAAATTCTTTCGGTCCCAACCTGCCGGCCCCATGAGGTGGTGATGCTGAACGACCACCGGGCCAGCTACTGCGCCGGCTGGCATGACCCTGCCACCCGCCTGTACCGGTTTTTGGAACTCGCCCAGGCCGGGAACACGCGCAATTTGTCGGATGCCACCGGGCTTCAGGCCATTCCTGTGACGGTGGAGGGGGGCCGCATCCCCGGAAAGGTCAATGTGAACACCATGACTTACGAAGTGTTCAAGGCCCTTTGCGATGCCCAGTCCACCAGTAATCGTTTCACAGATGGACAGTTGGATCAGGTGTGGCAGTATCTGCAGGCCAATCGACCCTACTTGGGATTTGGCATGGGCGAAACTTCAGCACCTGACCTTTTGGGTCCGGTCAAGCGAGGTATGAACCAGACGTTGATGCGGCGCCATCCCGGAATGGCTGCGATGATGCCACCACCACCCAACGCGGGAGATGGTGCTAATGCCGACTCTACCGATCTGCTGAACCTCATGCTGGATACCCAAAACGGCAGCAACAACGGTGGACAGGCCGCTGCCGTAATCGGGACCTCCCGCTTCGGAATGGGTGGGGCCATGGACTTGCCTCCGGTGGTTCGCCAGGAATTGCTGTCCAAAATCATCGGCACCAGCACCAGCCGCAGCAACTGTTTCGCGGTATGGCTGACTGTGGGTTTCTTCGAGGTGGTCAGCGAGCAGGGGAATCCAACCACTGTCGCCCCCAAGTATATCCTTGGCAAGGAAATGCAGCCCCGCATTCGCCGACGCATGTTCAGCTTGGTTGATCGGACCATGCTGGAGGCATGGCGGGTGGAATTGGTTCCCAATAGCGGAGTGGTCCCGGCAAATGGTGTGGACCCACAATCTGGAATGCTGCCTTCACCATTTCCTGTGCCCTTATCAACACTTAGCTACACAGGGGCCCAAGGTACAACAAACTTGGCCAGCGGTTCGGTTTTCCAATCCATAACGGGAAAACTTTATCCTGTCACACTTGGATCTGTTCTCACTTTTGACCCTGGCACCCCTTTCGAAGAAACAACCGAAGTGGTTGATTTGGGAATGGGTAATCCCGGGGTTATTTTGCGCAGGCCGCATGGGAATGCAGGTCCAGTGACTGTTTGCAGCCGTGGAAATCCTGGGCCCATTCCCAGGGAAAACATTGACTTGGATGACTTGAAGAACTTTGGATTGATTCCGTATTTCCAAGTATTGGAATGAGTTAGAATGGTATCAAGTCATTTGTTAAGGATTCTCAGGATACTGTGCCGGTATGAATGACCGGCCAACACCACGAGGGGAGGTGATGCGATGCGTCGGATGAATTTAGGGGTGAAGCCGAATCAACGATCTGCATTCACGCTGATCGAGTTATTGGTGGTGATCGCCATCATTGCCGTGCTGATGAGCCTGATGGTGGGTGCTGTGCAAAAGGTGCGGGAGGCGGCGAACAATATCCAGTCCTCGAACAACCTGCGCAACATTGGCATGGCGGTTACCAACTGCGCCACGCAGAACAAAGGCAAGCTGCCTCCGGGATTTGGCAAATTCAGGGGTAGCGCACCTGCTTCCGCCTTCACTCACCTGCTGCCTTTCCTGGAGCAAGACAACACCTACAGAGAGTACATGACCTTATCCTCCCAACCTGCAGGCCCCGGGCCGGCCATCGCCGTCACCAATTCGCAAGTTTTGAAGATATTTCAATCCAGCAACGATACTTCAAACACAGGGTCGGGCGGCTTGACCAGTTACGCACTGAATACTGTGGTTTTTGGCAACGCCAACCCTCAAGGCGACATGACTGATATCGCAACAGTTGCCCCTATGGGCATCAACTATGACATGTCCTTCCGTCATGACAAAGAATTCGCCAACGGGGCCTCCAACAGCCTGATTGGAATGGAGAAATCCGCCTCCTGCGGGATGGTAAACGGTTCCCCCGGCCAAATCGATCACTATTGGGGTGGTCAGGTGGTTGGAAATAAAGTGTATGCCAAGGTTGGCGTTGGGCCCATCGCCAACGCAGCCGCACTTCCCTTGGTATCTCCCAACCAACTGCGTCCCGCATTTAAAATGGCCGATGATGGAGGCTTTCAGGCATTCACCACAGCGGGCTTTTACGCTGTGATGGGTGATGGACGTGTTATCAGTGTTTCGGGCAATGTAACCCAACAAATCTACAACGCTGTTTGCATGGTGAAGACAACCGCAGCCTCAAACGCCTTGGGTGGCTGGGATGATTAATCCCAGTTGAATTCGACAACCTCAATCTTGGTTCACCCCCACCCCATGCAGGTGGGGGTGAATTTTTTTTAACCCCCACCTCACCGAGTGCTAAGGACTTCCGGCCTATTCTTTGGGCGTAAGCCGGGAAATTCTTCCGGAAGAGGAGGGGGGCCTTGCCGATGGCAGACGCCTTGGGCATGCAAATCGACCTGGCGGTGGGGGGGCTGTTGCTTCTGGCCGGTTTGGCGGGATTTGTCATCCAGGTATTGGGCTGGTCGGCATGGCTCGACAAGGGGCGCAATGGCTACTGGCTGGGTTTTGTCGAATTGTTTCTGGTGACCGGTTGTCTGTTGATTCCAGCCGGGGCTCTGTTTGCCCCGTGGGTTCTGCTGGGCATGGCTACTTTGGGCGTTTTTCGGGTGGTTTTGGTTTCGGACTTTTTCCACCGGGTTTTGGTGTGGGGATCCAGCCATGCCGTTTACTCGGTGGGTTTGCTGGCGGGCGCCCTGACCCTGGTCTTCGGGCCCGGGGTGCTGGATGCGTGGGAGCTGGACCGACAAAGCCGAGACGCCGAGCGGTTGGCGTCTTTGGAGGTGGCCCCGCCCAAACTGGCTGAATCGCACCAAACCTTTGGTATCACCGCCTCTGGCCAGGCCATCCCCTTCTACGCGACCGAGACCGAACCGGAACATCCACTGGATGAGGAACAATGGCTGCAGCGGGGAGATTGGGACTACCGTGTCATTCGGCTGGCTGATGCCCACCCGGAATCGAACTGCCACGGCCATGTCTTCGGCCATGGCCGCCACTGGGTTTTGGGCCGGCATGTGGATACGATTCTGCGCGACAACCAGTACGCGCAGGTGGAAGTGCCCGTCGAGAATGATGTGGCCGTTTACCGCAATCTGGATGGTTCAGTCACCCACACCGGAATCGTGCGTGGGCACCTGCCCGACGGTACCCCGTTGGTGGAAGGGAAATGGGGCTCCATGGGTGTCTACCTCCACCCGGCGGAAATCTGCCCTTATGGCCGTAATTTGATCACCTACCACCGAAATCCGGAAAAGACAAACCATTACCTGGATTTGGGGATGCGGTAAAAATCACCCAGCCTTCAGTCACCCCTCAAGCTCCCACCTCCACGGCCTTCAACAGTTGCAAGCTGGAGGGTTTGGCGAGGGCGTATTCGAAATTGGTGCCGGGGGTGGCAGCGGCGCCGTGGCGTCCAGACGGATCCAGCGCGATGAAGGCGGCCCGGGTGACATGTACCCCGCGACGGGCCGCCACCTGGTGCATCAACCGTACCACCGACTCGCAGGCCTCCTGCGGTGATTTCCCTGAGCGCATCTGTGTCACGATGGTGTGGCTGCCCAGGATGCGCCAGATTTCCTCCCCCACGCCGGTTGCCCCGGCACTTCCCGCCTGATTGTCGACATAAAGCCCGGCCCCGACGATGGGTGAATCCCCGACTCGCCCGGGCAGCTTGTGGGCCAGGCCACTGGTGGAGCAGACCCCTCCCAGATTGCCAGCCACATCAAGACACAACACGGTGACGGTGTCGTGGCCCGGCATGGGTTCAGGTGGCTTGGGTTTGGTTTTCTGCCACTGCTCGAGACTTTTGGGAGTGAGCAGATTGGCTGGCTTGAACCCGTTGGCCAGCGCAAATTCCAGCGCGCCGCGTCCCGCCAGGCAGACATGGGGCGTCTTCTCCATGACCAACCGTGCCACCGCCGCCGGATTGCCAATTCTTTCCAGGGCGGCGACGGCGCCGAAGGACAGGGTCTTGCCGTCCATCACGCAAGCGTCGAGGCTGACCACGCCGTCGCGGTCGGGCAGGCCGCCCAAACCGACGCTGTCCACCGTCGGGTCATCTTCCACTGCCTGGGCGCCCGCCAGCGCGGCGTCCACCGCCGGTTTCCCGGCCTGCAACAGTCGCGAAGCGGTGGTGGCGGCCAGGCGGCCAAAGGGCCAGGTGGCGATGCAAACAGGGCTGGCCATGGTGAAAACTCCGCTATTTTTTGTCAGCTGAATCGGAAACAGATCTTTTCCACACACCCAGAATTTAGGCCTGTCTCTTATACACATCTGACGCTGCCGACGATACTCCTTGTGT
>CAWUOE010000312.1:0-4667 GCA_963923355.1 uncultured Gemmataceae bacterium
GAGATGTGTATAAGAGACAGCAATCGTGCAGCCCAACCCCGCACGGTCTCATCCGGGTCGTTTACCAGACCAGTCAGCACCTCAACTGGAACTGTACCCAGGTTGGCCAAAGCCCACAGGGCGGTATACCGCTCCCGAGGCTGTGCGCCTTGGAGCGCCTTGTCCGCCAATTTCTCACGCACAGCCGGGTCCAAAAATTGTGCGTCCAGCCGGTCCCGCAGGGTGAGGCGAACTTGCTCTTCCATCCAGGCATCTCCAGACGCCAGATAGGGGAGCAGTTCCATATCCTTCAAGTCAGCCGGTCGAATACCTTTGGCCGTGCGGATTCCGCGCGGGGCTATCCGATAAATCCGTCCCGTCACCCCATCGGCCTTGTCGTAGTTGTGGCACTCCCCGGTGTCCGACCAGTCCGCCACCAGGACCGATCCATCCGGCCCCTGGTTCACAATCAGGCCGCGGAACCAGGGATCCTTCCACAGGAAAGGATCGGGCAAGTGGCTGGCGGTGTAGGTGGAAAGTTTGGGCGTGAGTTTGTCAGCGTTCAGCCGCATGCCATGGATGTTGGCCATCAGGGCCGAACCATTCAGGTTTTCGGGCCAGTCGGGGTGCCGCACAATGGCCAACCCGGCGTGTGCATGTCCGCCACCGGCTACTGAATGCACCCCGGTTCCGCCCCGGGAGCTGGTCCAGTGTCCACCGCCCCAGTGCAGGTGATCTGCCACCGTGTCCATTAATTGGTACGCGGCTGGATTCGGATCATTGCCAAACATGCGCAGATAGCGTCCACCTGGCACCACATGCCAAAGGTGCGCGATCACGCAATTGGTGATGAATGCCTCGCCATAGCCATCAAAATCCAGACCCCACGGGTTGGTGGTGCCGTGGGCCACCACTTCAAAGCGTCCCTGCGTGGGGTGGTACCGCCACACTCCACAATTCATCTTCACCCGCTGGGCTTCCGGCGTGCCAGGCGAACCCACCGAAGCGTTGCCCAAAATCCCGTTGCAGCCCCAAAGCCAGCCATCCGGAGCGAATCGCAAACTGTTCACCACATTGTGCTTCGCCTTCAGATCAAAGCCGTTCAGCTTCACCACGGGGGGGCCGTCCGGCTGGTCGTCCCCGTTGGCATCGGGCACCAGCAGCAGATTCGGCGTGGCGGCCAGCCAAACCCCGCCCTGTCCCAGGGCGATGCCCGACAGGTTGGTGGCGTTTTCCAGGAACACGATCTTCTTGTCGGCCTGTCCGTCACCATCCGTGTCCTCAAGAATCAAAACCTTGTCTTTGCCCTGCTTTCCGTCGGTGATCCAGTGCGGGTAGGAGTGGTTCTCGATCACCCACACCCTGCCTTTGGCATCAGTGGTCATGGCGATCGGCTGAGAAATCATCGGCTCGCTGGCGAATACCGTGGCGGAAAACCCCTCGGGCAGGGTCATGCCCTCCAGCGCCTTGTGGGGCAAATGAGCCTGATCTTGGCCGAAAAGAAGAGAGCCCAAGACAACAAGAGCGGAAAGCATGGGTTGAAACCTGATTAGGGCGCAAAGCCTGGAGGGATACTTTCAGACTAACCCGCTGACCGCCCGGGTCCAAACAAATTGGGCACCGAAAAGGGTGGATGGGTCTGGATGTTTTCAGTCAATCAAGCAGAGACCTGACGGTTTGTCTGGCCGCCTCATCCCCATCTGGCAGGGGAAATACTTCTGCCGAGCAGTAACCTGAGTAGCCGATGTCCCTCAGGGCGTGCAGGATCGGCCGGGTGGGAGTGTGGCCGAAGCCCATGGCTTGGCGGTTGCTGTCAGCCCAGTGCACATGACCGATCAACGACCCGTGCCGCCGCAGGGTTCCCTCAATGGATGCCTCCTCAATGTTCATGTGAAACAGGTCGGCCAGAACCTTGCACCCGGTGATACCGTGCCGGGCTATCAAATCCGCCGCATCAGACACCGTTCGCAACATCACCGTCTCATAGCGGTTCAACGGTTCCAGCAGGAAAAAAGTACCCAGGGACCTGGCGTGTGTGGCAAGGTCATAAACGGCTTCCCCAAGCCACTCCATCGCTTGTCCTCGCTCCACCTCCAGGGAGACGCCACCCTGCATGCTTCCCAAGATGGCGGGTGCTCCGAATTTCGCCCCTGCGGTGATGATTCCCCGGATGAATTCGCGGGCCCTGGTGCGGATGGCGGAATCAGGTGAAACCAGGCTCAGCTTGTGGACCACCCATCCGGCCCCGGTGCCCACTGCGGCAAGTTGCAGTCCATGCTGCTCCAGAGCTGGCCTGAGCCGTTCCTCCACAAGGGCGTCGGGTTCAGGTGCAAACACCTCAACCGCCCCGAACCCAGCCGCTTTGGCTCGGGCACACCCTTCCTCCAAACCGCCATGAAAGACAAAAGGCCCGCGGGCGGCCTGAGGAACCAGACAAATCGTCACGGCGGGGCGCATGGCAGGCTACCGATCCAATTAGGCGGGGGGCGATTCATGAAAAAACGGAAATTCCCGGTCCACCCCCGGATTTTGCCATCCCGAAACCACCCTGGCCAGTCACAAAGGTGGTGCAATGGGGGCAAAAGCGGGGTGCTGGCAGGAATCAAGCAATTCCTCTAAATTAGACGAATTGCCAAAAGGTTTTGCACCGACCCAGGCACCCCCTCGCATGCCCGATTCTGCCGTCTATCCGTGCCCATCCGATGCACAGGGTGTCACGCTGGAAGCTGTCCAATCGCGGATTCGGGATTTGTTCGGGTCCAAGGATGCGAAAAGGGGGATCGACGGCACCTTCCTGTGGTTCATGGAAGAGGTGGGAGAATTGGCCAGCGGCCTGCGCGGTCAGGATGACACCACCAAAGTCGCCACCGAGTTTGCCGATGTCCTGGCCTGGTTGGCCACCTTGGCCAACATCCGCGGGATCGATTTGTCCAAGGCATTCCGTGATAAATACGGCTTGGGCTGCCCTGGCTGTGGAAAAACCCCGTGCGGCTGCCCACCCCAGGAGAAGCCATGAACGCCTGCTTGTTGCTGGCGGCATTGTTGCTCCCGGCTCCGCTGCAAACCAATCCGCCCAATACCGGCCCCCGTTTGGGAACCGCCCGGCATGGATTTTCCTCCCCGCAGGGAGGCCGCGTTCTGCGGGAGGGACTCTGGCATCCCATTGAGGTGGAATTAAGTCTCGATTCTCCCGCCCCTGCCGGAACTTGGAAACTGGTCGCCGAGGGCTTGGACCCATGGGGAGTTCCCGCCCGCTCCGAGCGGATACTTCCTGCCCTCCCAACCGGCGACCAAAAGGTGCAGGCTTTCTCTCCCTTGGCTGGAACATGGGCCAAACCGGTGCGTGTTTGGCTCGAGGAAATCGCCACCGGCAAGCGCCTGGCAAACGCCCGCACTTCGGAGGAGGAGGTCCGGGTCCTGGGGACAGGTTCCAGCCTGGTCTTGGTGGCCGGCCGTGCCTTGCCAGAACTGAACCGCGCCCTCTTTACGCTTGAAAACCCCAACGCCCGCAAAAAAGAGGCGGACGAGGCGGAGGCGGAACCAGCCACTGGCCTGGTTTATCTGGCTGCGCCTTCAGATTTTCCGGAAAGCCACCTGGGCTACGGCGGGGTGGATTTGTTAATCCTCCAACCGGATGCCAACTGGATTCAGGCCTGGCTCTCACCCGCCAATTCCGCTCGACGACAGGCCCTGGCACTGTGGATGGCCCGGGGAGGTCGGGTGATCCTCGGGTCCTCACCCGCTACCTGGCCCCGACTCGAGGCTCTTGGGCAGGCTTTCGGCGTATCCGGAGAGCCTATCTTGCCGTTCACATTCCAGGCAGGTGTTGCCGAACGCCGTTTGCCTGTCAGCGGCCTGTCACGCTGGGTGGGTGGAAACCTGCCCCCATTGGCAGCCCGCCCCCTGCCAGGGTGGCAACCAGCGCCGACATCGGACGTTCTGGCGGCGGAGCCCATTCCTGGACAGCCTTCCCGCCCGGTATTGGTTCAATCGGGTGTTGGGCGGGGTTGGTTGCTTGCCTCCGCATTTGAAATCGAGGGCACGGTCACCGACAACGCCCCGCAGGAAAAGGAAATCTGGCTGGCCTTCTGGAAAAAACTGCTGGGGGAATTGGGGCTGCCGCGTCCAGCTTTGGCCTCCGGCTCTCCGTTGATGGACGAGTTGGCTGATACCGGCATGGGCATTTTCCCCTTCGGCTGGGTGATCCTTTGGAGCCTGGCTTTTCTGGCGGTAGCCGCCCCGCTCGATTACCTGTTGACCACCCGTGTTCTCAAGCGACCCGAGGCCACGTGGTGGACTCTTCCGCTGGCAGCCCTGGCTGCGGTAGGCGGTGCCATTGCCCTCACCCGCGGTCTCCATGGCGACCAGCCCCGCCACCGCCGTCTTGACTTGGTCGATATGGTGGTCAGTCCGGAAACCGCCAAGACGCCTTCCTGGGCCGGGGGAAGCGCGTTTGTTTCGTTGGTGGATCCAAAAAAATCGGCTTTGGACTGGAACCTCGAATTGGAGGCCAACTGGTTGGGTGAATCCGATCAGGCATGGCCCGGCCCGGGAGGGCCCTGGTTGCATGAGGATCGGGTCCGACCGGCCCCGCCCCTGTCAGCGCGCCAGGGCTACACATTTGGGCCGGAGGCTGCTTCCGTTTCCCATGTTCCAGCGGGGCCCGGGGCCGAGCGACTGTTCCGCGC
>CAWUOE010000313.1:0-4659 GCA_963923355.1 uncultured Gemmataceae bacterium
GACACCACGGTTCCCAGGCAGACCACCTTCCCTTCCGACAGCACCGCCACGGTCGCCTTGTTGGCGGCCGCCACCGCCGCCTTGAACGGCAGCAGGTATTTCGAGCTGTCCTTCAGGGGCACCAGCGTCTGGTCGGCAGGCGTGGCCTTTCCGTCCTTGGCACCTTCCTTGCCACCCTCGGCCTTGGGCTGGGGCTTGCCGTCGGGCTTCTTCTCGGCCGGCTTGTCCGCCTTGGGCTTTTCCGGTGCGGCCACCTGGGCCGACAACCCCCCGGCCGCCAGGGGCAATACCGCCAAACCGGCCACCCAGCCACGCAACGCCTTGTGTGACAAAGCCATGCCTTCAGCCTCCCGTCAGGGTTTTCCAGTGATGCTGGTACGCCGGGGTCACTCGGGCCGTTTGGCCAAGGTGACCTGCAGCTTCACAGTCATGCCGTCCCGCAACAGTTCCAGTTCCACCTTGTCGCCGGGCTTCTTCTTTTTCAGTTGGGCGGGGATGTCATCAATGACATTGAGCGTGGCGCCGGCCAGCTTCACCAAAACATCCCCCCTCTTCACACCAGCTTTCTCGGCGGGGGAATCCTTCACCACCACATCCACCAGGATCTTCCCTTCGCGCATCTCGGTTTGCACGCCCAAAAAGGCGTTGCCACTTCCGCCGCCGAACAGGTTCAGGATAGACCTCGCGCCACCCCACACCTCGGCCTTCACCAGCCGGTCCCACGTCTCGTCGAAGGTGTCCACCGGCACGTGGAAGTTCATGTTCAGCGTCGGCCCGATGCGGCTGTGGATCCCCACCACCCGGCCTTCCAGGTCAAACAGCGGCCCGCCCGAATCACCACCCACCAGCGTGCAGTCGGTCCGCAGCACTTTCTTGTTCCGCTCGTGGATCCGGCCCACGCGTACCACGGGGGTCCGCTCGCGCTGGAATCCACCCGGATGTCCGATCGAGACCACCCACTGACCTTTTTTCAAGGAATCCGAATCACCAATCTCCGCGACAGGCAGCTTGCTGGTGTCGATCTTGGTCTCCGTCACCTCGATCAACCCGCTGTCGATATCGTTGTTGGCACCCAGCGTCTTGCCGCTGATGGTTCGGCCGTCCTTCAGCATCAGCCGGCAATCCTTGTTCGCCTCTCCCGAGACGTGTCCGGCGGTGTACACATACAGTTTCCCGTCCTTACGGACGAACACCCCGCTCCCCGCGCTCGACCCGATGAAGATTCCCACCGTGCAGGGCTGGCATTTCGCCACCACCGCCTTCACGCGCTCCTGCAGTTCCTTCAGTTGCTCCACCGTCTCGGGCTGCAGCGTGTCCTTTTCGGCCGGCGGTTTGATCACCTTGGCAGGCTTGGGCTTGGCTTCTTTTCCCATGTCACCAGCCGGCTTGTCATCGGCCTTCACGGCATTGGGGTTGTTGCCATCCGCAACCGCCTGGGCCCGGGCCGGCATCACGGCCAGACAACCTGCCATCAGCATTCCGCCAAGAGCCAAGGGTCGGAACATCGCCGTGATCTCCCTGATTCCAATTTCCAGATGCGCGTGCGCGGAGTAGGGCAGGCCGTTCCATGCGGGCAACAACCACCGCCTGCTTTGGGAACGGCAGGTCGGGTACACAGAGCTACCTTTAAATATAGACTTCCCCGAAACCACGGGGCAATGAACCAAACCCGTTACACACCAAGCACGTCCGGTGCGCGCCAAGGCTCATCCCACCCGCCAACCAATACAACCCAGCCCTCCCAGCCTCCGCCTTCGTCCCATCCACATTGCACCCGCCTCCCCAATTGGGGTATTTCCAACACAGCGAACATGGGTTCCTTTCCGGATCATCCGCAACCGGGTGTAAAGCAGGGATGCCAGCCGCCCGAACAGATATTGGAAAGTATTGCCAGTCATGGACTTAGATTCGGCACCTGCCAAACCTACCAGCGCCGCGCCCCCTGCCGGCGGATGGGATGACACCACTTGGCAGGTTCCCACCCACACCGCCACCGAATTGAACCCACGCCGGGCCGATCACGCCGTCTGCGTGTTTGTCCTCAATGAGGGTGATCGACTCCGTAGCCAGCTGGCCAAAATGCGCCCCTTCCTGCAGGATGCCGACATCGTCCTGGCTGATGGTGGATCCACCGATGGGGCCACCGACCCGGAATACCTCCGCTCCATGGGCGTTCGCGCCTTGCTGGTGAAAACTGGCCCGGGCAAACTGGGCGCCCAAATGCGCATGGCCTTCGCCTGGTGCCTGCACCAGGGCTACCAAGGAATCATCACCATTGATGGCAACGACAAAGATGGCGTCGATGCCATCCCCCGTTTCGTCGCCGCCCTGAGGGATGGTGTCGATTACGTGCAGGGTTCCCGCTTCATCCCTGGCGGCCAGGCCATCAACACCCCGGCCGCGCGCTACTGGGGCATCAAGCTGTTGCACGCCCCTCTGCTCAGCATCGCCTCCTGGCAGCGCTACACCGACACCACCAACGGCTTCCGCGCCTACTCACCCAGGCTGCTGGCTGATCCCCGCATGGCCGTCTTCCGCGATCTCCTCGCCGGTTACGAGATGCACTACTACCTCGCCTACCGGGCCGCCCGGCTCGGATACGTAATCCGCGAGATACCCGTCCTGCGCGCCTACCCGCCCACCGGCAAGACACCCACCAAGATCCATGGCTTCCGCGCCAACTTCGGCATCCTTCAGACGCTGCTGAAGGTTTGCGTCGGCGGATTCAACCCGGTCGTGCCATCGGGGGGGAACGCGCCATGACCAACCCTTCCGCCAGGGGCCTGGCGGTCTCCAACATCGCCTGGCCCGCCGATCCCGAATCCCGCGACGAAGCCTTGCGCATCCTGCTGGATGGCGGTGCCACCGGCATCGAGGTCGCCCCGTCGATGCTCTTCGCAGACCCCGCCTCGGCCAGCCCGGACGAGATCACCGGCGCGCGAGCCCTGTTTGAGGACCGTGGCCTGCCCGTGGTCGCCATGCAGGCCCTGCTCTTCAACCGGCCCAACCTGAAGGTGTTCGGCACACCCCGGGAACAGGCCGCCCTGCTCGACCACCTCACCGCCATGGCCCATATGGCCGCCCTGCTCGGCGCGCGGGTCCTGGTGTTTGGCTCTCCCAAAAATCGCCTGAGAGGTGACATTGGCCCCGATCAGGCAGATGAGGCGGCCGCCCCGTTCTTCCAACAACTGGGCAGGCGCGCCCATGACCTCGGCGTCGTTTTCGGCATCGAGGCCAACCCGCCCGGCTACGGTTGCGACTGGCTCACCACGCTCGATCAGGCCGCCGCCTTTGTCGACCGGGTCGCCAGCCCGGGGATCGCGCTGCACGGCGACGCCGGCGGCATGATCATGTCCGGCCAGGCTCCTCCAACGAACCACCGCGCCCTCGCCCACCACCATGCCAGCGAGCCGAACCTGGACCCCCTCACCAACCGCCCCGAGCAATCCGCCATCGCCCGCTGGCTCGCTGGAACCGGCCACACCGGCTGGGTCTCCATCGAGATGCGCAAGCCGGAGAAAGACTGGCAGCACGCCTTGCGACAGGCCCTCCACAACGCCCGTATCGCCTACGCGCCCTGCCTGGGGAACCGGGTCCCATGATCATTTTCCTCGCCGCATTGTTGCTGGCACTGCTGCTCCCGCTCCTCACCGGCATCGCCTTCGGCATCCGGCTCGGCAGCAGTCCGGTCGCCCGCCTGGGCTGGTCCCTGCTGGGTGGCCTGGCGGTCCTTTTCGCCTTGTTGCTTCCGCTCAATGCCTGGATGGGCGCGCGCTGGTTCGCCTGGCCACTCACCATCGTCATCACCACCCTGGCTGCCAGGCGCATGGTCCGTGAAGGGTGGGACTGGTTCGGCCTGCGAGGTTCCCTCGTATCCTCCTGGTGGTTGCCACGGGCGGCCGCCCAGGCGGTCATCCTCGGCCTGCTCGCTTGGCCCGTCATCCGGGAAGGCCTGCCCACCCAGTACGATGGCACCACCTGCAACGACAATCAGCAGTTCGTCACCGATCTCGTGGTACTCAAAGATCAAGGCTATCTTAATTACTTGGTATGGGACCGAGAGCACCCGAGTGCGCGCCTCGCCATCACCATCATGGGCTACTCGCCGCGCAGTGGGCGCGTAACCTCCCAATCGCTGGGAGCCGTGATCGGCACGCTGCTCGGGCAAGATCCGGTCTGGGTCTACAGCGGGTATTTCGCTTCGCTGGCTGTCTTTTGGTCGGTCGCCTGCGGCCTGCTCCTACGGGCACTCTGCCCGCGCGAGGGTCTGCGCGCCTGGGAAAACCTGGTAGGTGATCTGCTGCTCATCCTCCACCCCATGGGCTTCTACTACATCATCAACGGCAACATGGGCAACGGCTTCGGCATGGTCATCGCCACGCTGCTCTGGCTTGTCCTCCGCCAAACCCAGCTCCACGGGTTCACTCCCTCCCGCCTGCTGCTGTTGCCCCTCGGCTCGCTGGCGCTCGCGGGCACCTACCCCGAGCTGATTCCCTTCACCGGCATGGCCGGCGGCCTGGTCTTTTTGTCCGATCTCCTCAGGCGCCGCCACCAGGTCTGGACCCGCGCCTGGTGGGTGCCGGTCATCCTTGCCTCGCTCGGCCTGGCCCTGTTCCCGCCCACCACCATCCGCACGGCGCACACCGTGAAGGTGGCCAT
>CAWUOE010000314.1:0-4646 GCA_963923355.1 uncultured Gemmataceae bacterium
CTGCGCCGGCTGGCCGGGGCGGCTGCTGCGGGTTTTGCGGATTGTTCGGTTCAGCCATGGTGCGTTTTCCCGGGCGCAGAGGCCCTGCATCTTCCATCGACAGGAGGCCGGTTCAACCGGGCGACAAATGTGTGTTTTTCCCTGCGGGAAGGCCGCGTGGCCCGGTTGGGGGGACCTCGCGGCCTGGCGGAGGGTCAGTCCTCGTCTTCCTCGTCGTCCTCGAAGTCGGTGACTTCCTCCTCGTCGTCCTCGAAGAGTCCCTTTTCGGCCATCGCGATACGGGCCGCCAGTTCGGAGGGTTTCTGGGCCTTCAGCAGGCATTCCTCCTTGTCGCACATCCCGTTTTTCCACAGGTTGAACAGGCTCTCGTCCATCAGGAACATGCCGTCCTTGCGTCCGGTCTGGATCGACGAGTCGATGCGGTAGGTCTTGTTCTCGCGGATCAGGTTGGCGATGGCGGGGGTGACCACCATCATCTCGTACGCGGCCACCACGCCCTCGGGTTTCTTGGGCATCAGGGTCTGGGACAGCACGCCGATGAGCGCGGTGGATAGCTGGGTGCGGATCTGGTCCTGCGCCTCCTGCGGGAACACGTCGATGATACGGTTGATGGTGGAGCTGGCCGAGTTGGTGTGCAGGGTGCCGAAGACGATGTGACCGGTTTCCGCCGCCTCGATGGCCGCGTGGATCGTCTCCAAGTCGCGCATTTCACCCACGAGGATCATGTCGGGATCCATACGCAGGGCGCGGCGGATGCCCTCCTTGAAGCTGCCCACATCCACGCCGATTTCGCGCTGGTTGAACAGGCTCTTCTTGTTCTTGTGGAAGTACTCGATCGGATCTTCCAGCGTGATGACATGCCGGTCGTAGTTGTCGTTGATGAAGTTCAGCATGCTGGCAAGCGAGGTGGTCTTGCCCGAGCCGGTGGGGCCCGTCACCAGCAGCAGCCCGCGCGGGCGGGTGATCAGCCGCTTGATCGCCTCCGGCATGCCGATCTGCTCGAACGTGAGGAACTGGCTGGGGATCCGCCGGAGCACCATGCCCACCGATCCGCGCTGTTTGAACACGGCCACGCGGAAACGATAACCATCGACGAATTCGATGGCGAAGTCGGTGCCGCCATGCTCCTGCAGTTCCTGCTGGTTGCGGTCGGGCGTGATCGACTTCATCAGCGCCATCGTGTCATCGGCGTCCAGTTCCTTGACATCCAGCTTCCGCATCCGCCCGGACTTGCGAACCAGGGGGGTCTGCCCGACCGAGATGTGCAAGTCCGATGCCTTGAGCTGGATGACCGTGTGCAGCAGCTTGTCGATGAGAACGGTGCCGTTGACACCCATGTTTGGCCTGACCCGTCGGTTGAGGAAAAAACACCCGGAAGGGCCACGGCGCCCTTCCCACCTGTTTTGCACACGCCCGGCAAGGCCTCACGCCAAGCTGCCGGTCATCCTTGAAATTATGGGTAATTCATCGCCGCCAGCAACAGAAAACCGTCGCGAAAGCCGTTATTTTCCGGCCTTGGCCGGCTCCTTGGCATCCTTTTTGGGCTGTTCGGGGGGCGGGGCATCGTGCGAGGGGTCGTGGTGGCAGGTGCTCAGCACCTCGTCCAGCGTGGTCAGGCCCCGCAGGGCCTTGCTGATGCCATCGCTCAGCAGGTTGGTCATGCCGCTGGCCAGGGCCACGCGGCGTATGGCCTGGGTGGGCTCACGCTTGAAGGTCATCTCACGCAGGGGCCCGTTCATGCGCATCATTTCAAAGATGCCGCGCCGCCCGCGATAGCCCTTGTTGTTGCAGTTGGAGCAGCCCTTGCCCATCATGAAATTCGCGGTTTTGAGCTGTTCGGGAGTGATGGCGGCAGCCCTGATTTCCTTGGCGGGCGGCTCATACGGAGCCTTGCACTTGGTGCAGACGATACGCACCAACCGTTGGGCCATGATGGCGATGACCGAACTGGCGACGAGGAACGGCTGCACACCGATATCCACCAGGCGGGTGATGGCGCTGGGGGCGTCGTTGGTGTGCAGCGTGCTGAAAACCAAGTGTCCGGTGAGGGAGGCCTGCACCGCGATTTCCGCCGTCTCGGGGTCGCGGATCTCGCCCACCAGGATGATGTTGGGCGCCTGGCGCAACATGGCGCGGATGATGCGGGCGAAGTCCAACCCGATCTGGTGCTTCACCTCCACCTGGTTGATTCCGGGCAGGTAATACTCCACCGGGTCCTCGGCGGTGATGATCTTCTTGTCCGGACGGTTCATCTCGTTCAGCGCGGAATACAGCGTCGTGGTCTTGCCGGAACCCGTGGGCCCGGTCACCAGGAAGATGCCGTTGGGTCGCTTGATGATGTTGTTGAACCGGGCGTAATCCTGTTCGCTGAACCCCAGATCCTTGATGCTGACGTTGATGTTGCCGCGGTCGAGGATCCGCATCACGCACGACTGGCCATGGCAGGTGGGCAGCATGCTCACCCGCATGTCGTAGTGCCTCCCCGAGAGGGACAGCTTGATGCGCCCGTCCTGGCAACGCCGCTTCTCGGCGATGTCCATGTTGGCCATGATCTTCAGGCGGGAAAGCAGCGGGGCCAGCAGGCGGCGGGGCGGGTTGTCACGCTCCACCAGCACGCCGTCGATGCGGTAGCGCACCCGGATCCGCTCGGCGAAAGGCTCGATGTGGATGTCAGATGCCCGGGCGTTCACAGCCTCCTGGATGATCAGGTTCACCAGGCGAATGATGGGCGCCGCGCCCGCGTCGTTGTCGGCGTTGTTGCCGCTCCCGGCGGTTTGCTCGGTGTCGGTGAAGTCGATGGCCGTGTCGGTGAATTCCGCCAGCATCGAGTCCACCGACTCGGTCTCAGTCTGGCCGTAATGCCGGTTGATCGCGTCGATGATCTGCTCGCGCGCAGACACCGCGGCCAATATATCCTTGTTGAGGATGAACTGCAGCTTGGTGATGGTTTCGTAGTTGGTGGGGTCGCTCATGACGATCTTGAGGGAGGACCCGTCCATCTCCACCGGGAAGATGATGTTTTCCCGCGCGATCGACTCGGGAACCAGTTCCACCACCGAGCCCGGTATGGTCTTGTCTGTCAGGTCGATGTAATCCAGCTTGTTGAACTCGGCGAAGGCCTTCATCGCCTGGTCGATGGAGCAGTAGCCCAGTTTCACCAGGACTTCCTGCAATTTGGCGCCAGATTGCTCCTGCATGGAGCGGGCTTCTTCCAGCTGGTCCGGGCTGAGGATTTTGTCGCGCACCAGCAGATCGGTGAAGTCGCCCTGGGCCTTTGCCATGAACCCGGCCTCCTGATGTCCGGCTGCCGAAATGAATCGGGAAAACCCGGAGAAATGACAAAAAATCAACTGCCAAGCGCGGGGAAGCCTCGCAAACCCCGCCAAGGTCGAATCGGATGGTCACCCCGACCGGTTCAACCTCCTTTCAGTATGCCATAGCACCTCCGGCAGGCAAGAACCGGTCACCACCGGCGTGACGGTCATAACCTGCCCCCCTTTCCAGCTTGCTGGCCCTGTCACGCCGGGACTAAGATCGGGGGCTGATCGGCCCTGGCGGATGGAACTGCCTGGCTGCGTTTTCATGGTCGGGGCTCACCAGAAGTGGATTCCAGCGCATCCAACCCGGCCGCGGCCCCCGAATCCGTTCCCTCCCGGACCCATCGGCGACGTGTTGCCATCGTGGGGTCGACCGGCACGATCGGCGTGAACACGCTGGATGTGGTCCGCCACCTTCCGGAACATCTGCAGGTGGCGGGAATCTCCGGGCACGCCAACACTTCCCTGCTGGTGGAACAGGCCAGAATCCATCATCCCGCCTGGGTGGCGGTGACGGACGAGGTAGCCGGACGTGCCCTGGACCGGTCCCTTTTGCCCCACGGATGCGAATTGGTTGTGGGAGCCGATGCCCTGACCCGGAAAGTAGCCGATCCGGGCCATGATTTGGTGGTTTCAGCGATTGTGGGAGCTGCCGGACTGGACAGCACCTGGGCGGCCCTTGAAGCCGGCAAGGATGTGGCAGTTGCCAACAAGGAAACGTTGGTTTTGGCGGGCCCACTGGTTCTGGAATTGGCCAAACGCCGGGGAGCCCACATCCTACCGGTCGATAGCGAACATAGCGCACTATTTCAACTGCTACAGGAACCCTGCGCCTTGAGCCGCGTGGAAAAACTGGTTCTCACCGGGAGCGGCGGCCCATTTCGGGGCCGAAAGAGGTCAGACCTCTCCGGCGTGACTGTGGAACAGGCTCTCGATCACCCCACTTGGCGCATGGGACGTAAAATCACCATCGATTCCGCCACCCTGATGAACAAGGCCCTTGAGCTGATCGAGGCGCGCTGGCTGTTTGACATGCCGGTTTCCAAACTGGACGCGATCATCCACCCTGAAAGCGTGATCCACAGCTTTGTGGAGTTTGTCGATGGGTCTGTGGTGGCCCAGGCTTCCCCGCCTGACATGCGCTTGCCCATCCAATATGCGTTGACTTGGCCTCATCGCGTTTCCGGGCCCACCCGGAGACTGGATTGGCGTTCCCTGTCAAAATGGACTTTCGAGCAGCCCGACCGGGAAGCTTTTCCGGCTCTCGATCTGGGCTTGGTGGTGGCCGGGGCGGGAGGAACCGCCGGGGCGGTGTTGAATCTGTCTCTT
>CAWUOE010000315.1:0-4644 GCA_963923355.1 uncultured Gemmataceae bacterium
CGTTTGAATCCAGTGCCACAATCAGGCTCCCAAGGGGGGTCGCACGGTGTGGACTACTCAGATTTATTCGGCAAAGGGTGCTGTGGGGGATCAAGGTTTTCCCAATCCGGGCAACCGGCCGGACCGGCAAGTTTTAGGTTCAACTGTTTGAGGGCAAAAGGCTTACAGCTGCGGAGGGTTGACAGGTTTTCGGGGTCCACCTACGATCCAACTCAAGGCAACGCCAGGAGGGCGGTGCTCAGGGCCAGGAAAGTGCCTGGCCCCGGGTAAAGGATGGATCAGGGAGGATCGGTTGCCTTAGCTTGCCAAGCATCGAGGCTAAAAGCCTGCCTTGCTTGGATAATCAGGGCTAACCAAACCTTTCAACAATCTGCCTGCCACCCGCCCACCCAGCGCAGCCGTGCCGCCATGCGGCCGGGCCTGATGTTGGCAAACGGTACGACGCCCACCTTCCGCAAGGTTGGAAGGAAACCAGGGGGAAGATCCTGTGCTCCAGGATGCTGTCCAGCGCGTCAAAACCGCCAACGACATCGTGGATGTCGTTGGTGGATACATGGCCCTGCGGCAGACCGGGCGGGTTTACAAGTCCCTTTGCCCCTTCCACGATGACCGTCGCCCCTCCTTCGACGTTGATCCGGACCGCCAGCGGTACCGTTGCTGGTCCTGCGGCGAATACGGAGACGTGATCAGCTTCGTACAACGGATCGAGCGACTCGATTTCTCGGAAGCAATGGATTTTCTTGCACGCCGCGCAGGAATCACCTGGCGGGACAACGACGACTCCTCCCAATCGGCCCAGAAGGCTAAGCTGCTGGAAGCCTGCGAGTGGGCCCGAAAGCATTTCGAGGAGGCCCTCTGGGAGCGCCAGTCGGGCAAAGGTGCCAGGGATTACCTTGAGGATCGGGGGCTCGAAGAACAGACGTTGCGCGATTACGGCGTGGGCTGGGCCCCTGCCGGTGGAGACTGGCTGCTACGGCTGGCCCAACGGGAAGGCATGGATCTGGATCTGCTGGAATCCCTGGGGATTATTGGAAGGCTGGATGAGAGATTGTTCGACCGGTTCCGCGAACGGGTGATATTCCCGATCCGGAATCCGCGCGGCCAGACGGTAGGATTCGGAGGCCGGGTGTTGCCCGGCACCCCGACCGCCGAACGGGCGCCCAAATACTACAACTCGACCGACTCCGCCCTTTTCACCAAAAGCGAGCAACTCTTCGGCCTGGACCTGGCGCGGGAAGAGGCGAAAAAGCGCGGTTTCCTCGCGGTGATGGAAGGCTACACCGATGTGCTGATGGCCCACCAGCATGGCATCCGAAATGTGGTGGCCACCATGGGCACCGCGCTCAATCATCGTCACCTTGGTCAATTGCGCCGGCATACCCAGCAGGTGGTGCTGGTGTTCGACGCGGACGCGGGCGGCGACGGCGGCGTGGAAAGGGCACTGAGCCTGTTCGCCCAACAAGAAGTGGAGTTGCGGGTATCCCGGTTGCCCCAGGGCCTGGACCCCTGCGACTGGTTGCTGAACGAGGGCCCCGGACCACTGAACGGGGCGCTGGAGGAAGCCAAGGATGCCCTGACCGTGGCGATGGACAAATGGTTCCCGCCAGGTGTCGAGGAGCGTGTTGGCATGTCACAGGCCGGGTTGGACCGGGTGCTGGGGCTGCTGGGGGACGGGGGGCCGGACGGGTCCTCCGCCAGCGTGAAGCGCGAGCTTCTGATAGGTAGGCTGGCGCGAAGGTTGGGTCTCAGGGAGGAGACTTTATGGCAAAGGAAGCACGAACTGGCCAAGGCGCCCCGCGCGCCGGCCCGGAATGAGGCCCGTCCAGTCGCGAGCATACCGGGGGAGGCGACCGTTGACGAAGGCGCCATGCCCATGGTGGAGCGCGAGTTGCTGGCCGCGCTGGTGAGCCATCCGGACTGGGTTGAGGAGGCCGCCCCCCTGGTGGAGCCGGCCTGTTTCAGCCACCCGGTGGCCAGAGGACTATACGAAGCGCTTTTGGGGCTTTTACGGTCGGGCCAACGGCCCGATCCCGAGGGGTTGCGACCGACCCTGAGCCCCCAGGCGCACTCCATGGTCCTGCGGCTGGGTGACATGGGCCAGAGCAACCCCGAACCGAGGAAGTGGTTCGAAGGGTTGGTCGAGGGCATTGCGCGGCGGAACATCCGCGTGAAAAGCGCCGTTGTGCGCGAGGAATTGGGTCGGCTCGCACACGCGGGCGACCATGAAGCTGCGCTCGAGGTGCTGAGGCGCCTCCAGGAGACCGCGCGGGGAGCATTGAAACCATGAAGAAGACCGCGACCGTGAAAAACACCAAACCCACCGCGAAACCGGCCCCGGCCAAAGCCGTCGCCGCGAAGCCCGTTCCCCCGGCCAAGCCCGCCCCGGTAGCCGAGGCCCGCCCCAAGGGCAGGGAAATAACCGCCGCAGCCCCGGTGGAACCGGAAAAGATGCACGAGGCCCTTCGCCAGCTCATCGAGCAGGGCAAGGAGAAAGGTTACCTGACCTACGGGCAGATCAACGAGGTTTTGCCCGAGGAGGACGCCAATCCGGACAAGCTGGACAAGCTCCTGATCAACCTGGAGGAGCAGGGGATCGAGCTGATCGACGACACCGAGGCCGAGGAGCGGGATGGACGCCCCGCCGAGGATGTCTCGATCAACGATGAGGTCACCTTCTTCGACGACGACGACGGGCGGCGTGTGGACGACCCGGTACGCATGTACCTGACCCAGATGGGCGAGATCCCCCTTCTCAAACGCGAGCAGGAAATCTCGCTCGCCAAGAAGATCGAGATCACCCGGCGTCGCTTCCGCTCCAAGGTCCTGGAGGTGGACGGGGTGATGCAGCAGGTGGTGGACACCCTCCGCAAGGTGCACACCGGCGAGCTTCCCTTCGACAGGACGGTGAAGGTGTCGCTGACGGAAAACCTTGAGAAGGACAAAATTCTCCAGAGGATGCCCCACAACCTGAAAACGCTCGAGAGGCTGCTCGACCAGAATCAGCGCGACTTCGGACGTTTTCTCGAGGAGGAGAACCCCCGGGAGAAACTCGCCCTGCGGCGGGCCTTGCGGCTGCGCAGGTACAAGGCGGTGACCCTGGTGGAGGAGCTATCCATCCGCACCCAGCGGATCCAGCCCCTGCTGCGCAAGCTGGAGCAGATCTCCCGCCGCATGATGGAACTGGAGCGGATCATCGCCCGCATGCGCGAACGGGATGACCCCTCCGAATTCGAGGACCTGCAGGGTTATGAGAAGGAGCTGCGCGACTACCTGATGCATGTCTTGGAGGAGCCCCATATCCTCCAGATGCGGGTGGAAAGCGCCAAACGCCGTTACATCGAATACGAGCAGGCCAAACGCGACCTTTCGGGCGGCAACCTGCGCCTGGTGGTATCGATCGCGAAAAAATACCGCAACCGAGGCCTGAGCTTCCTGGACCTGATCCAGGAGGGTAACACCGGCCTGATGCGGGCGGTCGACAAATACGAGTACCGGCGCGGCTACAAATTCAGCACCTACGCCACCTGGTGGATCCGGCAGGCCATCACACGCGCCATCGCCGACCAGGCCCGCACCATCCGCATTCCGGTGCACATGATCGAGACGATGTCGAAGCTGCGCAACATTTCCAAAAAGTTGTTGCAGGAGATCGGCCGGGAACCGACTGTTGAGGAAACCGCCAAGGCCGCGGGACTTTCCGTGGAGGAAACCCGCCGTGTCCTGAAGATCAGCCGCCAGCCCATCTCCCTGGACCGGCCGGTCGGCGAAAGCGAGGACAGCTACTTCGGTGACTTCCTCGAGGACAATTCGATCGACTCTCCCGTGGCAGCGGCCAGTTCCGAGATGCTGAAGGACAAGATCGACCAGGTGCTGAAAACCCTCACCTACCGGGAGCGCGAGATCATCAAGCTGCGATACGGGTTGGGCGACGGCTACAGCTACACGCTGGAAGAGGTGGGACGCATCTTCAAGGTCACCCGCGAACGTGTCCGCCAGATCGAAGCCAAGGCCGTGCGCAAGCTTCAGCATCCGGTGCGAAGCCGGCAACTTGAGGGATTTGTCGAGGGGATGCTGCGCCGGTAGGGCGCGGTCTCCGGTTACCGGGGGCCGTGCCGGGGGCCGGCCGGCCCCCTGAACCCAACCCGCAGGGGTTGGGTTCCAACACAGCCCCCAGGTCTTCCACCCATGAGCCTTCCCGAGACACCCGGCGCACTCCTGACCCGCCTGCACGAGTTGCGGACCCGCGAGTTCGACCTTTCCGAGGCCCTTGCCCGCCTGCCACGCCAGTTGGTGGTTCACCAGGGAAGGCTGAACAAGGCCACCAAAACCCGTGACGAGAACACGGCGCGCCTGAAGCAACTTCAGGTGGATCACCGGGCCAAAGAAACCCAGATCAAGCAGATCACCCAGCACATTGAAAAGCTGGAGACCCAGCGCGCCGGCTTGTCAACCGCCAAGGAATTCGAGGCAATCGACCACGAGGTGGCCCACGAGCGTTCGCAGATCGCCGGTCTGGAAGACGAAATCCTGGTGATTCTGGAAGATATCGACCAACGGACAACCAAAGGCCCCGAATTGGAGTCGGCCATCACCACCGCCAAAAACGAGCTGGCGGAATTTGAGAAAAACCAACCCAACCTGAAG
>CAWUOE010000316.1:0-4642 GCA_963923355.1 uncultured Gemmataceae bacterium
GAACACCGGGCTGCCCGGCCGCTGGTTGGGCAGCGTCTCCAGGGTGGTACCAATGGCCCGCCAGGCCGAGCGGGAGGCGAGCAGGCCGGTGGTGATGTTGCCCTTGGCATATTCCAGCGAAAGGTCACCGGCGGCGCCGGTGGCATTGCTGCTGGCGGCGACATCGGCGCCGGTGAGGCGTGCGAGGTTGTTGACAAAGGAGCGCCCCTCGGCGGTGCTGGCCACGGAGCAGCCGTAGAGCAGCAGATCGGCACCCGGCTCCAGCACCCGGCTCCAGCCGCTGATCTGGGCGGCGCGGCGCGAGAGGGTCTGCTGGTTGATGAGCTGGTCGCCCAGGTAGAGCGTGCCATCGGAGCCGTGGCCGATCACGCGCACCACGCCGATGCTGGCGGCACTTTGGCGACCAAGGTAGTCGCTGATCTGGTCCACCACATCGTGGCCGGCATCGAGGGTGAGCACCTGACTGCCCGCCAGCTCCTGCAGCGGGATCTGGTTGGCCAGCTCCGGGCTGAGGATGGTAAGCGTGCCCGACTGGGCCAGCAGGTTTTCCAGCGAGGGGAGCGTGGCGGGCACCACGCGGTCTTCCAAAGACTCCACCACCGGCTTGGCCTGGGTGTAGGCCGGTCCAGCCTCGGGCACCCGACGGACAAACCAGGACAGGATGGTCTTCTTCAAAATACCCATGTCAGAACTCCAAGCGTAAAGTCAAATATGGCAATAATTTACATCAGATGATCAGGCGGGCTGGCGACCCCATGTGGGGTGAAAGCTGGGAGCTGGGGCAGTCCGGGGGGCAGGTTTTCCAAAAGCACTCATTTTGCCTAGTCCCCCTGTCGGCTAACAAAAAACAATTTACCCTAACTTACAAGAAGCCTGCTTAATCGAAATTCTTTCAAAATATCTCCCAAAAACCCTAAGCTACTGCATCGGCAACACTTACTGCACCAGACCGGAAAAAATGTGGGCGGGGGATAAAAGAAAGACGCAGCGGAAGCCAGAGCAGAACATTTATGAAAAGGGATTTAAGGTTTACCGCTTGATATATCTGTATATTTTGGTGAAAATAAGCTGATTCTCAGGCCATGGGGACCTGTTTCCAATCACCATGAAGACCCCGTTGACCCTGATTGGACGGCTGCAATCCGGCAATTGCCCGGAATCATGGGATAAGTTTTGCTCGCTTTATTATCCGTTGGTCTATGTCTGGTGCCTGCAGAGCACCAAGAATCGGGAATGGGCCGAGGACATGGCGCAGGAGGTGTTTTTGGACATCTTCCGCGGGCTGGACGGTTTTGACCGGAAGCGGGAGGGGGCGTTCCGGTCCTGGCTGAGGCGGGTGATGGTGTCGCGGCTGCTGAAGCTGCGACGGGCGCGGTTTCCCAAAATGGTGGCGTTTGACGAACTGGCGGCCACCCGCGCGCTGATGCGCACCGGGGCGGTGGACGGGCTGGATTACCAGGGTATTTTCGAGCGGGCCTGCGAGGCGGTGCGCCCGCACTGCACCCCGCAGCAGTGGGAGATATTCGACCGGACCCACCTGCGGGACGAACCCGCCGAGGCGGTGGCGGCCGCCCTGGGTGTGACCACGAATTCGATCTACATCATCCGGTACCGGATTTCCCGGAGCCTGAAAAAGGCCCTGCTGGACCAGATGGGCTGAACCGCCTGATGGTTGAGGCAAGGCGGGCCTGGCCTCTCGGCCCCGCATCTTTTTGAAAGATCGGGCCACCGGGCGGCTTGTTATCTGTGAGTGGTTGAAGTTTTTCCATCTTGCCGGGCCACCATGGGTTCATCGGATCAGAATGGCACCTCAGGGGGGAAGCCTTGCCCGGATGGGGAAGGACTGCCCGGCGGCTGCCCGGACGATGCCCGGCTGGAGTCCCTGCTGGAGGCCGAGGAGGGCAGCCCGGAGCACCTGGAGTTTGACCGGCACCTGGAGCGGTGCCCCCATTGCCCCGGCCGGCTGGAGGCGCTTTGGGGCAAGACCGCGGATTCCGCGACGGCCGGCCTGACCGACGGGCTGACGCGCGAGCATTTCGACCGGATCTTGGACCGGATCAGCGCGCAAACCACGGCCCGGGAATATGACCTGTCCTTTCTGCCCCTGTCGCTGCGGGCGGAGTGCCTGGGGCAACTGGGTCCCTACCACCTGGAGCGGGTGATCGGATCGGGCGGCATGGGGCTGGTGTTCCAGGCGCTGGATTCACGCACCGGGGAGCGGGTGGCGCTGAAAACGCTGCGCGGGGGCCGCAGCGCCCCGAGGGACCTGAGGGAGCGATTCCTGCGCGAAGGCCGGGTGGCGCAGCCGGTGCGCCACCCCGGGGTGTTGGCGGTGCGCGACGCGGGGACGGACACGGGCATTCCGTATCTGGTGACTCCCCTTTTGAGCGGGCAGAGCTTCGACAGCCTGATCCGGGGCAAGGCCCCGCTGCCCGCCGCCGACGCGGTGGAATGGGCGCGCCAGGCGGCCGAGGCGCTGGGAGCGGCGCACCGGTTCAACATCGTGCACCGCGACATCAAGCCTTCCAACCTGTGGCTGCGGGCCGGGGACGATCCCCAGCGGGTGTGCGTGCTGGACTTCGGGCTGGCGCTGCAGGGCGCGCCCACCGGCGCGGAGCGGCTGACCACCACGGGGGCGATGCTGGGCACGCCCGCCTACATCGCCCCCGAGCAGGCCAACGGCCACCACGCGGGCCCGCCGGCGGATGTGTTCAGCCTGGGTTGCGTGCTGTACGAGATGCTGACCGGCCGGCGGGTTTTCCCCGGGGACAACGCGCTGCAGGTGCTGCGGGCCATCGCCACCTTCCGCGTGGTTCCGGCCGAGCGATTCCGGCCGGACCTGCCCCGGGCCCTGCGGGACATTCTGGCGCGCTGCCTGGAATTGGCACCGGGTGACCGGTACCCCGACGCGGTGGCGCTGGCGGAAGACCTGCGCAGGGTGCAGGCTGGCCAGAAGAGCCTGTACCCCCCGGCGGGACGGGCCGAGCAACTGCGGCGCTGGGTGGCGCGGCATCCGGCCCTGGCGGGAACCACGGCGCTGGTGGCGGTGGCGCTGTCGCTGGCCACCCTGGTGAGCCTGTACCAGGCCAGCGAGGCGAGGCGGGCCCGCGCGAGCGCCGAGGCGGAGGTGGAGGTGTCCCGCCTGACGGCCGAGAGGAACCGGCAACTGCTGTACTACGCCGGGGTGCGCTCGGCGCTGAACAGCTACACCACGGGCAAGCCGGGCGAGGCATTGGGGACGCTGGGGCAACTGGAGGACGACCCGGAGTTCCAACCCATTCTGGGTTGGGAATGGCGCCAGCTTGCCGGGCTGTGCCGGGAGAGCATCCAGGAGATGCCTGTGGACGCGTGGGCGGGCAGCCTGCCCACGCTGGGGCTTGCGGAGGCGGGCCCGGGGGTTTTCAGCGCGTGCAACCGGGATGGATTCATTCGGATCGATTGGGCGGGGAAAAAATCGCGTCACTTCCCGGCGGAAGCCGCCAGGGATGCCGGGGTTGGCCTGACGCTCGCCCCGGATGGCGGGCGCGGGGCCTGGGTGACCCCCGGCGGGGCGGTGAAACTGGTCGACCTGCAAAGCGGCGCCCTGGAGGAGGTGTGCCGTGGGCTGGAGAGGGGGAAGGGCCGCATCAGCCACGTGGCGCTGGGGCCGGGGGCCTCGGGGCGCCTGTATATTTACATTCAAGATCCGGATAAAAGCAAATCCAGGCTGGTGGCCTGGGACCTGCGCGCCGGGAAGGCGACCCACACCCAGGCCATGGACCTGGCGCCCGGGCGGAATTTTGCGGCATCGCCCGACGGGAGCGCCCTGCTGGCCCCCGTGGAGAAGGGCCGTTGGGCCCTGTGGAGGCCCGGCGCGGCGGACGCGCTCCGTTTGACGGACCCGGTGCCGCTGGACAGCCCGACCCTGTACTGGCGGGGGAACGGGGAAAACGCCTACGCCCTGGGGCGGGACCAATTCCAGACCCGCCTGTACCACTGGGACCTGCGGGGAGCGCCCGGTCCGGTGGACATGGGGACGGCCCGGCCCGACCAGGTGGCCCCCGGCCCGGGTGGCACCCTGTTCGCCTTCGACAACCAGGGGGCCATCCACCGGTTGGAGGGCGGGGTAGCCAGCCGTGTGCCGGGCCATGTGGGCCCGGGGCTGTATCAGCGCGCCCTGATCTGCGCGGATTCGCGCTTTCCGCTGTTGGGCATCAGCCGGAGGGGGACTGTCACCCGATCGGCCCTGGTGGCCCCGGCGGCGACGGAACGGTTCATGCTGCCGCCCCACGGGAGTTCCCTGGCCACCGACCTGCACTGGATGGATGATGCCCACCTGGTGGCCCGGCAGACCCGCAATGACGAGGGCTACTCCCAACTGACCCTGCTGCGGCACGGGCCGGGTGCGGGTGACAACCCTTGGGAACTGACCCTCATCCGGACCATCCGGGTGGCCGGGCGGTGTCTGGTGGCCCCGGCGGGTGGCAGCGGCCGCATGCTGGTGGCGGGGGAGAATGGCTGCCTGTGGCTGGACCGCGACGGGCAGACCGACACGGGCGTGAAACTGGGGGCGATGCCCCAGGCCCTGTTGCCCGCGCAGGATGGATATTGCGGCATCGAGGCGGATGGCACTTTGTTCGGGCTGGATCGATCCCTCCGCAAA
>CAWUOE010000317.1:0-4641 GCA_963923355.1 uncultured Gemmataceae bacterium
ATCCCCGGCCCCGCCCCCCATCAACGCGTACAGGAACAAGAAAACCAGGAAGCCGAGCAGGAAACCCAGCAACGCTTCCACAAAGGTGGGAAATCCAAACCTTTGTCCGGTGGGATTTTCCCCATACCAGGCCAACCAAGCCTGGGCCAGCAGGCCCCAAACCATGGCGGAGTAGGTGGCCCAGTTGGGGATGCGACGTTCCGCCAGGTCAGTGGCTGAAACCACAGTGAGCAAAAGCAGCACCAGCCAAGAGCATGGAGTGGCCCAAACCGCCCCTTCCGGCCCAAACCCGATCATTCGGCCCAAGGCCAGAAGCAGGGCGGGAGCCAAACATGCGACAGGCCACTTCACAGCCTTCTCCCCCATCGAGCCTTTTGAATCTTGATCAAAAACGGAGGCCGGCATGAAATCATGCCGGCCTGCACAAACACAAAGCAGATCCTTTGGATCAAGGGGTGGCTGTGGGCATCTTGGTGGGATCGGTCACATCACCCATGTTGCCGGAAAACCACGCAGCAATCGGGTTCCAGAATGACCACACGAGGAGGATAATGACGGCAGCAAAGGCCAGGATCATGGCCACCTGAACCGCTTCCATACCTTCTTCGTTCTTGTGGAATTTCTTCAGCGCGCGAAACATCGGAGTTCTCCCTTTCTAAAAACAGACCCAATCAAACCTCGTCGATAGTCAGCAACGAGGAAATCACTTCCTGAAACCACCCCCGAATCCCCAGAACATGCTTGCCGTTGACCGTCAGCGGCAAAGAAGTCCAGACATTCCAAATGGCCAGCACCACCACGGCGCCGAAGCCCAGAATCATCACCGCCTGAATCGCCTCCATTCCGAATTCAGAGCGATGAAAAGCAACAAAAACCTTCCTTGTTTTTTCCAGTGTGGTTTTTGTCCAAGACCAAGGCATGGGGCTTTTCCAAATTGCTTCCACTACCTTGAACCTTGCACAACCAAGGCATCACACTATACGCAACTAACTTCCTCTAGTTCACAAAAAATCAAACGGCAAAAAATTTTTAAAAAAATCTTTCCCACCCGGATTGAAACAGCCAATTTTGGACAAATTCCAGTTTTTGGATGCTTATAACAATCCATCTGAGGCGACCTGAGACAGGAATGCATCAGTCAGGCCTGAAATTTCTCTCACCTGGGCCCACTTGCCAAATGGGTTCGGTCAAGTGGCGGGAGTTTTCCGGAACAGAGTTACGGATTGTTGGGGCGAATCGCGAGGATTTGCCTGTCCAAACCAAGCCGGTGTTACCATCCGGTCCGACTTTTTGCCGGAAAATAGGGCTCAATCTGTAGCGGTCCCCCTTGCCCAGTCCTTTTCCCTCGCTGATTTCCATCACCTTACGGCTGCCGTCTGGCATGCGGGAAATCTGGACAATGACATGCATCGCCTGGGCCACCTGCATGCGGGCCACATAAACCGGCAAGACCACATCACTCATCAGGCACAGGGTTTCGAGACGGACCAAAGCCAATAACGGGCTGGAGGCATGCACGGTGCTGAGGGAACCATCGTGGCCTGAAAGCATCGATTGCACGAGGTCCAACGCCTCACCACGGCGGACCTCGCCCACGATGATGCGGTCAGGCCGCATACGGAGAGAATCCACGAAGAGGTCCCGGATGGAGACCGCCCCCTTGCCGTCTGTACCTTTTTGCTTGGCTTCGAGGTAAACGGTGTGTTCCTGGGCCAATTGCAATTCGGAGGAATCCTCGATCACCACGATTCGCTCGTGGTTGGGGATGGTGACGGACAGGGCGTTCAACAGGGAGGTTTTGCCGCTGCCCGTTCCCCCCGAGACCACCATATTCCGGTGGGTTTGCACCATCAGGCCCAGGTACTCGGCCGCCATGGGAGACAGTGAGCCCTTTTTCACCAACCAATCCAGCGTGGTCTCGTTTTTTTTGCCGAATTTGCGAATGGACAGGCAAATACCCACTCTGCTGCATGGTGGGATGATAGCATGCACGCGAAAGGAATCGGGCGGCGGCAGGCGCGCGTCCATGCTGTGGTTGTTTTCATCCAGCCGACGTCCGACATATTCGGCCAGATTGCGCACCGCTATTTCCAGAGCATGGGCGCTTGGAAAGCTTCTGCCGGTCAATTCCAGCCGGCCACCCCGCTCGCAATAGACCTTGTCATGACCGTTGATCAGAACCTCGCTGATGTCCTCGCGTTCAAAGAGGAGATCAGCCACCGGTTGGAAAAAATGGCGCAGCGTTTTCTGGTAGACCTGATCCCGCTGCATCGATTTTCAGTCCCTGGCTTTCTGGCCGGTTTGGGTAGCTGAGGGATCTTCGCTGGGAATGCGGACCTTGGAACCCGATTTATTGGCGCCAGCCGTGCCAGAAACACCTGAAAGCAACTCAGGATTTGTTTTGTGCACCTGGCCGACAGACTTTTTCACCAGAAGCACGGTTGTGGCGGTGAAACCGACTCCCAAAAAAGCCACCATCACCAACAAAACCCGAGTGGTTGAATTCTGATTTCCCCACCATCCTTTTCCCGTATTGGCAGCAGCGGCCTCGGAAACAGGAACATGCCTGGTGGGTTTTTCCTTTTTTTCCCTGCCGGGCACGATAGGTGCGAAGGGTATGGAGCGGGTGGCCTCAATCGATGGGGCCGGTGCGGGTTCCTTGCCCAACGGTTTGAAGGGTGGCAGGCCGATTTTGGTTTGGCCCTGTGACTCTTTGGACTTGGCCAACCCGCGAGAGTGGCCCCTGGAATACACGGAACGAGTGGCACTGGATTTATCTGATCTGGGGATCACGGAGAGCTGCACACGGTTGACGCACGCGGGGCATTCCACCTCGATTTGCATTTCCCGTAGGAACAGGATGGAATCCTCCGCGGAGAGGCGGAAGGCCTCCTGGCATCTTGTGCAGCGCACCGTTGTCTGGGTTTCCTGCAATTTCCGGCTCATCCAAAGGATTTTTGAAAAGTTGAGATGTTCCGGCCCGCCTGGTGGCCACGGTACCTCAAGGGAGAAAACGTCAGGACCACGCAATCCAAGCGGTGAAAAGTTAGTTCGAAGATTTACCGAAAGCAAAGATTAAAATTTACTCATTTTTTAATTCGCATTCAAATATATTTTTATATTTTCTGATTTTTCCAGATTTGAGCCCCATCTGCCCAGGTCATGCTTTCCAGTTTTTCAGCCGCACGGTTGTAGCGCATTTGGGTTGGTTTTTCATGCTCGAGGGTCCAACCCGCATGGTGGAACATCTCCATGACCTCGCCATCCAGCTTGCGGGAATGGGTGCCGACGATCACCCGTTTGGCCCTTTCCCCCAACTGTTGCATGCCGGCCCGGCAGATATCGGCTTCCCAGCCTTGCACATCGATATGAACCAGATCCCAGGAGGGCTGGCGCGCCAACAGATCATTGATTGCGAGCAGGTCCACCTCTTCCATTTCGATTTTTGCTTCACCCATCACGGATGAGAGGTAGGCCGTATCCGATGCGTTATCGCCTTGGGTCGGCCTGGCACCCCATTGATTGGCAGAGTCGTGCACTTTTGGGAAGCGAGCTTTGCCGGCGGTGGCGCCGACCGCAGCCTTCAGCAGGGTATGCCGGTCCGGATCAAAGCCATTGTCTTGCAGGTGCTGGCGCAGGCTGGCGTGATGGCCGGAATCGGCCTCGACCCCCAGCATGTGAATCTCGGTGATGCCCAGATGCCTGGCGGCCGCCGCCCCGGCCACCAGCCAGGGGCCCCATCCCGCTCCCAGCTCCATCACCCGATAAGCGCCCTTGGCATCGAGAACACTCTTGATGAGGCCGATGTGCTCCACCGCCTCGGCGTGCCAATCCCCGGGCACGGGTATGCCCTGCACCGTACCAGCCAATGCGCGTACATGGCTGGCCAGACTCTCGGGCCGCGTGCGAACACCCAGGTAATCGACCAAAAAGCCCGGCTGTGCCTGTTTGGGAATATTGCGGAAACGGTCAAACACCCGCACATCGTCGGGCACGTAGCCCATGTAGCGCTGGTTTTCCGGCGTGTCCCAAACGGGGGCAGCACCGTAGAGCATCTGCTTGGCGATGGATTTGAGGCGGGGGAAGAGGGACATGCGGGCAACTCCCAATGTAGTTTCTGTTTTTTGTTTAACTTTTTCCAGCCTGTGCGAACAAGGAGAAATCCTTGGAAAAAGCCACTGCCCAACGTGTTGCTGGCCCAAAACCTGTCAGAGGTTTGTTAATCTGGGGACTACGTTTGATGGCCTTTTGGGGAGTTGCGTATGTATTTCCTCGCCCCGGTGTTTGCCCTCGTTTTCTCCCAAGACCCCATTCTTTCCGGGCCGCAGGTGGGGGAAAAACTGTCGCCTTTCAAGGTTCGGTTGGTATTGGGGGAAAAGGCGGGGAAGGAGGCGGAATTTGCCAGCGCAGGCCATGCTGGGCCACAGCTTCTGATTTTTGTGCATGAGGTGAACCGGCAGACGGTTGCACTGACGCGAGTGCTGGCCAACTATGGGCAATCGAGGGCCAAGGATGGGGTAGCCACCGGAGTGGTCTGGCTGGGGGATGATATCACCGAAACAGAGAACAACATCAACCGGATGAAGCATGCCCTGGCCGAGAAGGCGCCGACAGGCATCTCCGTGGATGGGCGCGAAGGGC
>CAWUOE010000318.1:0-4608 GCA_963923355.1 uncultured Gemmataceae bacterium
TGCCATTATTATCCTCGAACCAGGCAACAGGTGATCCCGACCGATGCGCAATACAATTTGGACCATTCTGGTTGTTTTTTTGTGGCAAGGTGCCGCGGAATCACAAGAGGCCCATTTTCCCAAGGGAACTTTGGCGTGGCTGCAGGTCAAGGTGCCTGAAATAGCTGCATCGCCTTTGGTGGAACCGTTTCGACAGGCTTGGGAAGCCGCCGGGCAAGAGGCGATCGAAGGCTTTTTGAAACGATTGCCGGTGGAGCCTTCGCAGGTAAGTCATTTCTCCGGAATCCTGTTTCAGCCGGAAGCGCAGAGTGAACCGCGCGGGATGCTGATGGTTGGATTTGCCAACGGGGTGAATGCGGGTGAATTGCTGCGAAAAAGTGGTCTGGGTCAAGGCTTGAAGGAAACCGATGGTTTCCTGATGCTCAAGGGCGGTGACCTTGGTGTGATTCAAGTGGACCCGAGGACCATCGGTTTTGGCCCAATAGTGTCTTTGGCAGCATTCAGGAAACAGCCCAAGGAAGACAGGCCGGTGTGGGAAAAGGTCCGCAAGGAAGCTGAAGCCGAAACGGTTTCAGCATGGATACTGGCCGACCTGTCCGCCTACCCCAAACAGATTGTCGCCGAAATCAAGCAATCCGTGGGGGTGGCTCTCGACAGCCTCAAGGGTGCCGAGGCAGCGGGCCTTGGAATCCGATTTGCGGCACGGGAGGCCTCCGCTCGGGGAATGGTTCTCTACCGGGATGAGCAACTGGCCCAGACCAGCCTGGAAAGCTGGAAACTCCAAACGGATTTGGTGAAGGGCCTGGCCCAAGCCGGTTCTGCTGTGGCAGGTGCGGCCCCTTTGGCTGGCCTTTTTGGTGATACACCCGGTTTGAAGGAGATGTTCGGGTCGCTTGGCAATCCGCTGACCGAGGAGGCCAACGGAGCCATGGGAGCCTTGGCTTTCGCCTACTACGCCGGGTCGTTCTCGGATTTGGCGGAGCAAATCGGTAAGGTCGAATTCAAAAGGAAAGGCCCTATTGTTTGGGTGGAGGGTACAATCCCTCCAGAGAACCTGCGGTTGGGAGCCACCCAGACGGCCATTTTGGTCGGGTTGCTGCTTCCGGCCGTGCAAAAGGTTCGGGAGGCGGCATCCCGAACCCATTCCACAAACAACCTGAAGCAGCTTGGCATTGCCTTGCACAATTATCACGATGTCAATGGCCGGTTTCCACCTGCCTATGTCGTGGACAAATCAGGAAAACCCCTGTATTCGTGGCGCGTGCTGATTCTGCCTTACATCGAGCAGGATGCCATCTACAAAAAATGGAAACTGGACGAGGCTTGGGACAGTCCCAACAACAAGCCGCTGTCTGATTTGGCCATCAAGGTGTTCAATGACCCGGCCCGGGAGGCCTCCAATAAAACTCCGTACAGGGTGTTTTTTGGCAACGGGGCGATGTTCGATGCGGGCAAGCCCGGCCCAATGACAGGGGGAACTCGCTTCCAGGATGTGACCGATGGCACGTCCAACACTTTCATGGTGGTGGATGCTCGGGAGGAAGTCCCTTGGGCCGCACCGCAGGAGTTACCCTTCGATCCTCAAAAGCCATTGCCATCCCTTGGGGCTCCGGGAAGGCAGGTTTTTTTGGCTTTGATGGGGGATGGAAGCGTTCGGGCCGTTGCCCTTGGAGTGAAGGAAGAAACCTTGAAATCGTACATCACCCGCAGTGGCGGGGAGGTAATCCAGCCTGATCCCCGCTGATCTCGGGTAATATTAGTCTCCAAAGGAATGAGGAGCGCCGCATTCATGCGGTTGCTCCTTTTTTTGCAATTCAGGCGCTTATGGCGCGAATGCTGTTTATACGGTGATCATGCCTGGCAGGTATCAGGATTGGTAGCAATGAATACTCGCAAACTCAATGAAGCAGGGGTTCCTCCTTGGGCGATGGGAATCGCCATGCAGGCGGTACAGGACCTGGCTCGGCACAATGGTGAAATGGCCAAGCAGGACCGCATTGATATCCGCGAACGGATCGCCGCATGTGTGGCGGATCCCGCCACCTTTGTTTCCGACCCGTTTGTGGCCAAACTGGCCGCGGCGATGTTGGAGGAAAAACGGGAACCGACCTCCCGGAAGCCGGTGGAGTATCGCACCTGGGGCCCTGATGGAATTGAGGATGCCTGTCATGAACAGATGCGGCAGGCCTGCAAATTGCCCGGGGCTGTGGGGGCTGCCCTCATGGCGGACGCCCATGTGGGCTACGGGTTGCCAATCGGCGGCGTGTTGGCATTGGAGAACGCGGTTTGCCCTTACGCGGTGGGGGTGGATATTGCCTGCCGCATGAAGCTGACGGTGTACGATGTCGCGCCAGAAGATTTCACCCGCCAGGCCGACCTGTTCCGTCGGGCCTTGCAGGGGGGAACGGTGTTTGGCGTGGGCAAGGAGCGCAAACAGCGGGTGGACCATGCGGTGATGGACCAGGACTGGACGGTCAGTCGAATCACGCGTGAGAAGAAGGATGTGGCTTGGGGCCAGTTGGGGACCTCCGGCAGCGGCAATCATTTCGTGGAATGGGGTGTCCTCACCTTGGATCAAGCTGATTTGGGTCTGGAATCGCGGCAATACATTGCCCTGCTGAGCCATTCGGGTAGCCGGGGTACCGGGGCGGCGGTTTGTTCCACCTACAGCGACATGGCCCGAGCACAACTTCCAAAAAAGTTCGGCGATGTCGGTCGCCTGGCTTGGCTGGGGATGGATACGGAAGCCGGGCAGGAATACTTCGCTGCAATGAATCTCATGGGGGACTACGCTGCTGCCAACCATGATGTGATCCACAAGCTGGTGGGGCGGATCGTGGGGGAAAAGCCGATTGCGGGCGTGGAAAATCATCACAATTTCTGCTGGCTGGAAGAGCATGGAGGAAAGCGGGTTTATGTGCACCGCAAAGGGGCAACGCCTGCCGGCAAAGGTGTGCTGGGTGTGATTCCAGGCTCGATGGGGTCCCCTGCCTTTGTGGTGCGCGGCCTGGGCAACCCGGAAAGCTTGGACAGCGCCTCCCATGGTGCCGGCCGGCTGATGAGCCGTACCGAGGCGAAGCGCCATTTCAACCTGAACAAGGTTCGCCGAGAGTTGGCCCACCTGGGTATCGAGGTGCTCGCGGCAGGTTGTGACGAGGTGCCAGGGGTTTACAAGAACATCCATCAAGTGATGGCCAGCCAGCGTGATCTGGTGGAACCGGTGGCCCGTTTCGATCCGAAGATGGTGCTGATGTGTGGCGATGGAAGCCGGGCGGAGGATTGATCCCCCAGCATCAGGGCGAAAATGGACCGGCCATCACCCGAGTCGATAAAATAGCCATATGGCTGTCTTGTTGAATCGAGAAGAATGGGTGGAGCAGGCTTACTTTTTCCGCACCCTGCGGGAACGGCTGGCCCAGAATTTGCCCGCCCAGGAGATCCTGCAGCGCATTGACATGGAACTGCTGGCTTCCACACGGATGCCCATGGCTGCCCAGTTCCTGGCAGCAGAGATGAAACACACCGGCAATCTGGCTTCGGGGTTTGTGAGGCTCTCTCACTATTTCACCCCCTTTCAGGGGTTCGTGGTTTCCAATGCCGAGGCGGAGAACCTGAGGTTCGCCACTGAAACCGCGCTGACCATTCTGGAAAAAGAGGCGCTCTACAAGGCGGGTGGAGCCGGCCCATCCGGATTGTTTGTCTTTCAGTTTGAAAGCATTTCCCGCCATCGCCTAGGCTACGACGGGGGGCTGCCCGCCATGGCCGGTGACCCGTTGTACGACGAGGTATGGCGGCAGTTCCTTCAGGATTTGCGTTACCAGATCGGCCTGATAGACTTTGCGGATTTGCTGTATCTGCGTTCCGAGGCTTACCTGATTGACCAGCGGCGGACCGAGCCCGACTACCAGCCCCCTTTGCCGGCTCTACTCACTGAAAAGGAGGGACGCATCGCCGGTGCCAACCGGGGCCGCGACCCGCTCTACCTGTTTGCCGCCTTGCAACGGCAGTTAGGGTATCCGGAAGTGCCCAGGGCCAAGCAGGAAGACACGCTCAGCAACGCCATCGTCACGCTGAAGGCCCGTCAAAAGGACTTGGAGGCACGGATCAAGCTGTTGGAAACCGAGATGCGGGGAACCTTGGACCTGAAGACCTTGAAAGAATTGGGCCAGCCGGAAATGCTCAAGCCCCCCGAGGATATACCCTGACGGGGGGCTTGGCTTTGTTTTGCGGTCGGAGTCAGGCCCCTGGGCGTCGGGCGCGGAAAGCCTCCAGAATCTCGTGCAAATCGGCTGTGATCACCACCTCGTCATCCATGAAATCCTGAAGCCAGGCATAATTGCCCCGGCTGGCAAGTGCCACCAAGGGCAGCAGGTCACCCAGTTGCACTTTCACCGTGGCCTCGGGCAGCACCTCATCGGGCAGCTCAGGGGGCGTGGTGTAGAGGCGCAGCAGGTGGTTGTTCATGGCAGTCAACCTTTCCGTTAGGCAGTGGCCAGCCCGTTGGGCGGGCGAAGTCATTCCCCGGGTGGGAGCCGGCCATTCCTTGGAACGCTGGCTAGGGGAGGGAGACCCTGTAAAACCTGTCTCTTATACACATCTGACGCTGCC
>CAWUOE010000319.1:0-4604 GCA_963923355.1 uncultured Gemmataceae bacterium
CTTCACGCCGGCCACCAATCTCGCGCCGGGCTACGTCATCACCAACAGCGGCGTGACGCTCGGCATCAGCACGGCCCAGACCGCCAACTACACCTTCGTCAAGCTGACGCCCGACGCCGGCGCCACGCCGACAACCCAGCCCGGCACGGTGTGGAACCAGGCGCCGGCCGGCGTGAAGGTCGGCGGCTTCTACGGAGACGGGACGATCCTGCCGGATAGCGGCATCGACTATGCCTTCGTGACGCCGGCCGTAACCTTCAACGGCACGACCTGCCCGGCCAACCCGCCGGGCGGCACCACCTGCCTGCGGGCCGGGAGTTCCAACTCCGTGAGACCCGAGGGATTGCCCGGTTGGGGCTTATTGGCCGGCTGGGCCACAACAGGGAAGGCGCAGCACGCCCAGGCGAACAGCAACGCCAGGCGACCGAATGGCATTGGACTAACCCTCCCAACTGGGCACCGCCAAGAAGGAATGGGCCCGTTTGAGAGCGAACCGAGGGTCAAACCCACGGCACGACGGAACGGAACATTCCTTTTGCATCGGGAGTATCGGCAAACCCGGTCAAACAACTTGTGCGTGTTTGGAGGAAGGGTGGGGTTTTGGGGGTTGGATGGGGGCCAGTTATTAGAAAATGGGAACTTCAAGATTTTTGGAGAAATTAGGCAATATGCAAACCTGGTCAACAGACCGCTTCAGAAGGCTTTGGGGGCCCGGTGCCGGACGATGGCGGCCCCCTCTGGATTTTTCAGGCGGCGATGTTGGCCCGGCGAATTTCGATTTTTTCGCGGTCAAGCCAGGGGGCGAAGGGACGGCGACCAGCCACCAGGGCGGCCAGGCCATAGCGCACCTTCCGGCTGAGGGGCATCGGCTCGTGGGCGCAGTCATACAGCGCCTCGCGGTAAAGGCCCTCGGTGGTGGGGCAGATCCGCTGCGGGCCGCCTTTCTTGTAGGCCAGGGCCCAGACATTGGTCATGCGGCGCTCGGGCCCGTGCCAGCCGATGATGCCCTCGGCATAGTGCTCATCGAGCAATGACTCCAGGGCCTCGGGGGTGAAGCGCCAGTAGTCGGACGGGTAGGCGTGCACATGGAAGTGGAACGGGCAGGAAACCAGCAACGCGCCGCCCGGCTTGAGGACGCGGGCCACCTCGGCGAAGCCCAGCCAGAAACGCCTCACATGCTCGAAGGTGCTCAGGGCCAGCACGGTGCCGAACGTGTTGTCGGCAAAGGGTAGCGCCTCGACATTGGCCACCTGGTCAACGCCCTTGCCCGGGCGGAAATCGATGCCGATGAAGTCCTTGTTCCTGAAGATGTCACGCAGGTTGACCTTGTCATCGCCATCCACCTGGAGCGAGCCGACCTCGAGGACGGGTTCGGGGAGATGGAAGACCTCGCGGGTGGCCTGGACGACGCCGCGCAGCAAACGATTCATGCGAAAATCCCCAAGAGCGCGGGCAAACCAGCACGGGTCGCGTCCGTCACTCGAGATTGAAATCAAACGCCGGGTTGCCGCCGGCCTTCACCTCGCAGGTGAGGCCGGAGCTTTCCGGATGGTGGTACTTGTAGGGCCAACCCGACGGGCTTGCCGGGCCCGGGGGAGCGACCGTGACGGCATACCAGCCCGGGATGAGACCGGGTTGGCCGTCCGTCTGGATCTCGTAATGGCCCTGGTAATCGATCACGGCCATGCCCAAGCCACCGGAGTGTCCCTTGCGGTAGTCGGGAGCGAACACGATGGTTCCGCCGCCCACCGGATTTCCCCGCCAGGTGACCCTGCCCGCCACCGCAACCGGTTTGGCAGGCTCGCCCGAGGGCCAGGCCAGGAAGGCGATCGCCGCGGCAACCACGGTTGCCCCCAAACCCACCGGCAACCACGGGATGGAGGACTGGCGCGGCTCGGACTGCAGATGCGGCGCCAAGGGGGACATGCCCGCCTCCCCAACCCAGAAGAAGAAACCACGGCCGAAAGTCTATGCGAGCGGTGAACCGTGCCGCAATGCGGGGTTGGGCCCCCGAAAGGGGCGCCAGACACCGGAAATATTTTTTGAAATCAGCCCCAAAAAACGTGCTTTCTTCTGCAATTTCAGCGGTTTTGTTGCGCTTGACCGGGACGGAACGCGGGGGTATCAGCCCCGTTCGTTACCGGTGGGTCCGCAATTCCCGTCGCCCGAAAAGGCGTGTCGGTGGATGCGGGCAGGCCGGGCCGGTTTCCGACCGGCGCCTGGAGCAAGGGTTTTTTCGATTTTGCGTGGGTTTGACCTGGGAAATGGGAAGGCCTCACCGCGGGGATGCGGGCAGGCCACTCGAGGGGGGATGTAGCCAATGCGATGGATTGCCTTCAGTCTGGTGGCGATGGTTCTGGGCGGATTGGGCTGGATGGGTGGCGATATCGTCGCCCAGACCGGCGCGGCGCGGCCAGCGGGCACGGGCAGCCGTGTGGCGCTGATCAACCTCAGCCACGTGCTGAAAAACTACCAGAAGGCCGTGGCCTTCAACAACGAGATGAAGGACCTGATCACCCCCCTGGTGCAGAAGCAAAAGGGCAAGGCGGCCCAGTACGAGGCGCTGGTGAAGGAAGCGCAGGCAAAGCCCGATCAGCGCGAGGCTTACGAGAAACAACTCCGCCAGATGAAGCGCGAGCTGGAGGATGGCGGCAACGAGGCCGAACTGAGCATCCAGCGCAAGCAGAACGACATGCTCGTCACGCTGTTCAAGGAGATCCAGGAAGCCTGCCAGCGCGTGGCGATGGCGCAGGGCTATGACCTGGTGCTGCACTACAACGACGCGACAACCAGCCAGGAATACTGGAGCTTCGGCAACATCTCGCGCAAGCTGCAGGCCGGCGCCTGCATGCCTCTGCACTATGGGCCCGGGGTGGAGATCACCAATGAGGTGGTGAACGCCCTGAACACCGCCTTCACCCGCACCGCCCCCGGAGCCGCCACGGGCGGAGCCGGAGCCACCGGCGGGGCTCCCGCGACCACCACCGGCGGGGCCGGCGCGGCCCGCCCCTAAGGCACTGATTTCGGCCGCCTGCCCGCATTGATCGGGGCAGGCGGTTGATGTTCCAATGGCCCCACCCTCGCCAGCCGAAAGGTTGGCGATTCCGCACAGGAGAGCATCGTGCGCATCCTCGGACATCGCCCGCAACGGACCCTCCGCCGACCGGTGGAGGTATCGGGCATCGGGTTTTTGACCGGTGATTTGGTCACCCTTCGGCTGCTGCCGGCGGAAGAGGACACGGGAGTCATTTTCCGCCGGGTGGATCTGCCCGGTTTGCCGGAAATCCCCGCCGGGGTTCGACAGGTGACCGGCACGGCCCGCCGCACAACCCTGGGACACCCGCCCGCCGAAGTGGGCCTGGTGGAACACGTGCTGAGCGCGCTGGGCGGCATGAAGGTGGACAATTGCGTCGCGGAAGTGGACGCCCCCGAGGCGCCCGGCGTGGACGGCTCGGCCGGCCCGTTTGTCGAGGCGATCCTGGAAGCCGGGATCACCACCCAGAAGGCGACGCGCCCCGTGATGGGCGTGGAGAAGGTGACCTGCGTGCGCGCGGGCAGCGCCACGGTCACACTGCACCCCGGCACCGACACGAAACTGACGGTGAGCTACCTGCTGGACTACGGCTCGTTGTCGCCGATCTCCCGGCAGATGCACACCACCGAACTTTCCCCCGAGACTTACCGCAGCCAACTGGCGTGGTGCCGCACCTTCCTGCTGCGGGAGGAGGCCGACGCGCTGCGCCAGCAGGGTTTGGGCCCGCGGACAACCTTGAACGACCTGCTGGTCTTCTCCCGCTCGGGGGTGGAGGGGAACAAGCTGCGGTTCGGCAACGAGCCCGCCCGGCACAAGATGCTGGACCTGGTGGGCGACCTGAACCTGCTGGGCTTCGACCTGTGCGGCCACCTGGTGGGCTGCCGGTCGGGGCATCCGCTGAACGTGGAACTCGCTCGGCAGATACTGCGCCAACAGGTGGAATCCTCCTTGGACCCACCCCGGATACTGCCGTTGCACCGTTTCCGCCGGGCGGCTTAGAGTTCCAGCCCGAACTGTATTAGTCCGATTCAGCAACGCGGGAGCCCAACCTCGTGCAGCCGAAAGCAAAAAGCCCGGGTGAACCCCTTCGACTGGGAGTCGTGGGGGTTGGCCATTTGGGCAAGGAACACGCCCGCATCGCCTCGGGTCTGGCCGGGGTGAAGCTGGTGGGTGTTGCGGACCCGAATCGCGCGCAGGCGGAGACAGTTGCGGGCAAATGCAACTGCCAGGCCTTCGACAGCCATCTGGAACTGATGGACCAGGTGGACGCGGTGGTGGTGGTGACGCCCACGCGCTTCCACCACGCGGTGGCGATGGAATCATTGGGCCGCGGGTTGCCCACGCTGGTGGAAAAACCGATCACCCCCACGGCCCGGGAAGCCCGGGAACTGGAGCAGGCGGCGGAGAACGCTGGCGTGGCGCTGCAGGTGGGCCACATCGAGCGGTTCAACCCGGCCTACGAGGCCGCACGGCAAACGAGTCTGGTGCCACGCTATATCCGCGCGGAGCGGGCGGGCAAATTCACCGGCCGCTCGCTGGATGTGGGCGCTGTGCTCGACCTGATGATCCA
>CAWUOE010000320.1:0-4594 GCA_963923355.1 uncultured Gemmataceae bacterium
GCGCGTCCTGGACCGCCGGTTGTCATGAGGCTTTTGCGTTCTTGCATGGCGAGCTGCACCTTGTTTCCAAAAAGTGAAAAACGGGGGTTCAGGCCTTCCCGGCCCTTGCGTTTGATGGCTGGATTTTCCGAAATCTCATCTTATCGGACGGGACAAAAACGGGCCACAGGCCGGCGCCCCGAGGCACAAGGTCATTCCAAAGGTTTTGCGCCGGTTCTAGCCGCGATGGAATACGGCAGGGCATCCTTGGAACGGACGGACAGAATGAGCTCAGCTATCCAGCCCAGGGACAGCATCTGAACCCCGAATAGAAAAGCGCCCAGGGCGATGATCAGAAGGGGCCGACGATGCAGGGGCTCCCCGTAATCCGGATCAGCCAAACGGATGCACCAGACCGTGGACAGCCAAGCCAAAGCCAAGCCACCGAACAGGATGGAAACGAGGCCGATGGCACCCAACAGATGCTTGGGTCGATTGCCAAAACCTGTAAGAAAACTGACCGTTAGCAGGTCGAGGAATCCCTTGAGGAACCGCATGACCCCGTATTTGGATTGACCGAATCGTCGGGGGTGATGGGTCACCGGGATTTCCCCCACACGGAATCCACGGGCAGCAGCCAGAACGGGAACAAACCGGTGCAATTCCCCGTATATCCGCACCTCCGCGAAAATTTCGGACCGATACAGCTTCAAACCCGTGTTGTGGTCGCGCAAGCGGACGCCGGTCAGGGCCCCGATCATCCAGTTGAAAATCCGACTGGGAAAGACCTTGTGCCAGGGATCATTGCGTTTCTTTTTCCAGCCGCAGACGAGGTCGAGAGACTCTCCGTTGGGGCCGCCCGTTTCCAGGTGAGCCACCATGGCGGGCAACTCAGCCGGGTCATCCTGCAAATCGGCATCGAGGGTAAGAATCATTTCGCCCCTGGATGCATGGAAGCCGGCCATCAGCGCGGCCGCCTTGCCGAAATTTCGCCGTAGTTTCAAACCAGAAACTTCGGGATGGGCCGCTGACAATTGACGGATTTCCGCCCAGGAACCATCAGTGCTTCCATCGTCGACGAAGATGATTTCGAGGGGCTGACCGCACTGGTTGCCAGCGGCGAGAGTTTTCCTCACCAATTCGGGCAAGGTTGCCACCTCATCCTTCACAGGGACAACAACCGAGATCATCTGCCCTCGCTGTCTCGGAGAAAAGGCGCGGCCCCGGGACCAGCACCGGCTCCCATGGGTGGCACACCCGGCGGGGGTGCCGCGGGTCCCGGATTGGGCAAGGGTTTGGTATCGGGAACCGGCTTCAGCGGGGGAAGGGCAGGTGCCGGCCCGACAAAGCCTTCCTTCTGGAAGAGACCTGCAGGAATCAGATCACCGCCGCCCGGGTTTGACAGGTCGCCTCCACGAAGGGAACGAGCAGAGTCGGCCGTGGTGAAAAAGACCACATTGCCAACAGGAACCGGAGTGACTCCCGCCATTTCTGCCGCCAGGCGCAGCGCGGCTTCGAGGGTTGCACCACGCAAACGAAGGGTGACCGGGGTTCGACCAGCACCGACCTTTCTCGGATCGATCACCAGATTGATTTTTTTGGACTCCGCCAACTCCTCCAAACACTTGTCGAGGCTGAGGCCTTTCCAATCAAGATCAACCTTCTGGCGCATTTGCAGATGAAAGGCGCGGTCCTCGGAAGTAACGAGCCAAGCACCATCCAGGTGAACAGCGACCAACCCCTCGGGACCCAGCAATCTTTCCAGGTGATCGGAAACCTTGCGGCGACCGTTGGGCGCAGAAAAACGAGGTTCCTCACCCTCAGCCAACCAGGCAGCCAGCACCCTTGAATCGACACTGAACCGGACGCCGATCGATTCGCCGATGGATTCGAGGGCCTGCCGCAGTGGGAGGTCTCCCTCCGAACGGATTGCAACCCAACGATCCATCGGATTGGCCGGCAATGGCTGGGCTGGTTCCTGGGAATGGGCTTGGCCGCAGGCCAGCAGAAATCCCATCACCAACCAGCGCGAAATAATTGCTTTTGAGGGGCCCATGGGAATCCTCTCCCTGTCGATCCGGCGGCCGATCCCGACCACTCAAGGGGCTTTTACCCCTTCATCAGCTTACTTCATCCCGTCCTTGGGTGTGCAAGGTTTCACCATGTGGGAAGAGATACGGTTCAGGGCATCGGGCAAGAATCTCACGGCCCCAATGTGGGTGCAATCGAACCAGACTATCTCAGGCTTGCCCGCTTTTTCCCATAATTTTTTGGTCATTTCCGGGAAGATGACCTCATCCTGGCTGCCGGCCATGATTAGCACATCCTTGCCCGCTAACCGGGCGGCCCAAGTGACCGGGTCATAGGGAGCAAACATGAAACGGGCCAATTCCTTGGTGCCACCGGATGACTCAAATGATTTGACGACCTCCCTGGCCTGCGGATGGTTGTAGTATGCATCCACAAAACCGCCTCCACCCAACAAAATCACAACTTTGCGGTATCGGTCTTCCATTGCGGCGGTCAGGGCGGAAACGAGACTCCCCAAACTGGTTCCAGAAATACCCAAGCGAGTGGAGTCCACTTCCGGCCGAGAGAGCAGCCACGCGTTGGTAACGCGCAAATCCAAGACCGCCTGACGGATGGCAGGCAGGGTGACGAGCAGGTTGGGGGAAAGCAATTTCACCTTGGAATTTTTCGGTTTGCGTGGACCGTAGTAAGGCAACTGAACATGCAACGCCGCCACACCTTTTCGGGCCAAATGGTCGCACATCATGCGCGGGATGGTTTCACTGCCCGCCAGAATGTCCAGAACGACAGTGGTTGGAAAAGGCCCTTTACCCTCTGGCAGGTAATAGCGGCCATGCACCGTATTGTTTTCAGGAAAGGGTGACTGGACAGGGGAAGGAAACTGCAGGGAAAACACCGTGTACGCCCCCTCCACAGAGTGGAGGCGTTTTGACTTGAAAGTGAAATCAGCGGAATCCATGCGGTAAGCCGCCGGAACACGATCCTCCGTCGCGGAGGGCGTGAATCGAAAACTTCCCTCCGCAGGCAGCACGCTGGACTCATCAGCTAGCAAAGCAGCGGAAGAGAAGATCAAGGATACGACGCACCACACAGCAAAACGCGCCATCTCAATTCCCCCGTTGAATAATCGGGTCAAAAGTCACTGGGCCTGGGCTTTCGGACACCCGAGCAGGCCACGCTCCCGAATCAATTTGGCAACTGGTGGGGGGACCATGTCCTCCCAGGTGCGGCTTCCCTTGGCGATCAGTTGCAAGACCTCCCTCGAGAAAATGTGGAGGTACTCCTCCTTGTAATTGTCGAGAGGGACCATGACGCCACGATCCATCAGATACTTGAACAGGTTTCGCAGGTCGTGGTCGACCCGGAAGTTTTCAAGATTGACGATCGACCCGTCCTGGCGGTCAAAAAAGGGATAGATGTACAGCTTGAGGTCAAACTTGAAGAGCCGTCCAAAAGACTCCAAGATGCCGCCATCGAGGTTTGCGTAGTACTTCGGATCGAACAAATCCTTCAGGCTGGGGATGCCCATGACCAGCGCGACCCTTTTGGAGGAATGCTGGGTGAGGAAGGCGGCCAGCCGGTAGTATTCGAAATAATCGCTGATGAGCGTGGTCATGCCGCAAGCGGCAAGAATGTCCGCGCGCGCGAGAAAATCCGAGTAGCTGGAATTGGAATTGGTCTGCTGAAGATTGCTCATCGTCAATTCCGTGAGGGTGACAATCTGGTCCCTTTCTTCAGCCGGCAACTCGGCGGAAAACTTTTCCCGGGCGCAACGGAGCATGTCCAGATTGACGTGGGTGACCGGTCGAAAACTACCGCGTTCCACGAGGATATTCTTCTTGTAGAAGAATTCGGAGGGCTGCAAAACCTTGCCGTTCGCATCGAACATTGCCGCCTTGCTGAGCCCGAGCTGAACCAGCTTGAGACTCATCACCCGGTTGTCCACCATCCGGAAGCCGATACCCGAGAATTCGATCATGTCGATCTCGATCCGGCTGGTGCTGAGGTTGTCGAGGAGCGATTCCACAAGCACCTCCGGCTCGTGGTGGTGATAAAACGCCCCGTACAACAAGTTGACCCCAACAATGCCCAAGGCCTCCTGCTGGAGCAGGTTTTCGGTATCGAGCAGACGGACGTGGATGATGATTTCGCTGTCCTGGTCGCGCGGGTAAAGCTGGTAGCGCACGCCCAGCCAGCCGTGGCACTCACGGTTGCCGCCCTTGAAGCTTTTGGCAGAGACGGTGTTGGCAAACGTGAAAAAAGCGGTGGTATCCCCCCGCTTGTCCATGAGGCGGTCCAGGTTGAGCTTTTGCTCATGCTCCAGCATGGATTCGAGGCGGGGGCGACTGACGTATCGCTCGCAGGGACCATAGATGGCGTCGGAGACGGTCATGTCGTAGGCGGACATACTCTTGGCGACTGTGCCCGCTGCGCCACCCACCCGGAAAAACCAGCGGACAACCTCCTGGCCCGCACCGATCTCGGCAAAGGTGCCGTAGCGACGATGGTCCAGGTTGATCCTAAGAGCCTTGGAATGGGTATCCGGTTTTTCGCGTACGAAATCCGCGCGGGCCGAGTCGGTCAT
>CAWUOE010000321.1:0-4587 GCA_963923355.1 uncultured Gemmataceae bacterium
CGGCCTGGCCAAAGGCGTGTTTGCTGGAAGCATTCCCGACCTGCCCCATCAGCCAAGGACGCATGGCCTCCCCAACCTCGGGGAAAACAGGCGCAGTTGCATTGAAATCAAAATATATCTTTTTCGGGTCGGTGTGGGGTTCAGTCATGGCATGAATCTACCAAAGACCTGATGAAGCCGAAATAAAATCCACATGGTTAATATGGGCTATTTGTTCCGATTTTTCTGCTCAAAGAAGCAAACGGATTTAGACAATTTGGTAACGCCTAGATCTGGCCTTGGTTGCCTGAAAAATTTCCCTATCTTTTCCATAGCGCCCCGGCTTGCATAATTGCCGGTCGGTGTAGTTTTCACCCACACTCGGAGTTCCCTCACCATGATTTCCGCCATTGTCATGGCCGCCCTGATCGGCTCGTCTTCAACCCCTGACTTCTTCTTCTGCGGCAAAGCCTACGGTTGCGGCGCCCACTGCGCCCCCAAATGCGCTCCTGTCGTCTACTCCTGCTGCGGCTGCACCGGCAGCGTCTACTCCTGCTACGGCTGCTATGGCTGCAGCGGTTGCTACGGTTCCTACTACTCCTGCATGGGCTGCAGCGGTTGCTATGGCTGCTACGGCGGTTATTCCTACTCCTGCAGCGGCTGCTACGGCTGCATGGGCAGCGGGATCATCATCGACTCCTCCTCCACCATCAAGGGCAGCGTGATCAAGGGTGTGGAGTCCGCTCCCGCCACCGCCGCCCCTGCCTCCAAGGGCACCCCCGGCAAGGGCGGGGAAGTCTCCAACGGCCTGAAGGCCCGCGTGATCGTGGAACTGCCCCAGGACGCCAAGCTGGTTGTTGACGGCACCGAAACCCAAAGCACCGGCGCCCGTCGCGAATTCTCCACCCCGGTCCTGGAAGCTGGCCAGAACTACTTCTACGAGCTGACCGCCGTTGTCCAGGTTGATGGCAAGCCCCAGACCATGACCAAGAAGGTCGTTGTGCGCGCCGGCGAAGAATCCGTCGCCCGCTTCGAGTCCACCGGCGTTGCCAAGGCTCAAGAGTAATGTCGCAGAAAGGCCGCCGGTGATCGCCGGCGACTTTCCAGGAATCAAAGCGAGGGGCCCCTTGGATCACCAAGGGGCCCCTCGCCGTTTCACGCCTTGGATTGCCCGGGGCTGGGAAAGGTCAAACCAGCCACGTGAGCAAATGGACCACGATCGCGATGGTGGTCAGGAAAACCACCAGCCTGCGCATCCAGTGAAGGGCCTCCCCCAGGATCTCCCGCGGATGTTCAAATCGGGTGGCGCCGTAGACCAAACTGACCGGGATCACCAGGGCTGGAATATGCCAAAAGATGGATTGCCACATGGTCAATTCCCTCCCTTGGACGGGGCAGGAATCGCTGGATTGCCTTGCGCCTTTTTGTCGGTGATCACCGCCGGGCCGCACAGGGCGTCGTAGATACCCAGCAAATTCAACAATCCCGCGGCGACGGTGAAGACCCAGGCCAGTTCCCAACTGGCGTCACCCTCGGTTTGCAGGCGGTTCAATTCGCGTTCGGGGGGTGCCTTGAGGTACTTGCCCAGCAGGGGTGGTGTCACTTCCGGCTCATTCTCCTCATCGGCCCAGTAGCACTGGAGGATGGCCGGCCACGCTGCAAGGCCCACGCCCACCTGCCCCAAATATTGCCATCGGTAGTACAGCGGCTTGGGAAACGGGATTCCGAAAGCCACCCGGACGACATTGGTTTTGAACGGGACACACTGCTCCGCCCGGGGCAGGTACACATTGCTCCTGCTTCCGAGGATCCAGCCGTAATAAAACAGGAAATAAACGCACCCAAGGAACAGCCAGCCCTTGAAGGCGCGCCCCTGGAAGAGTTGGCCCAATCCGGGGACCAAAAAGGAAAGAAAACCGGCGAGATAATCCGGCTTGTCCCGGGAAGGTATCCTGCCAGAGCTGTTTGCCCCGAAACCGCCTGGGGCGGATTCCATTTCCTTGCCTGGTCCGCCGATGACTCCGGAAGCGTCTTTGCCCGGGGAGAGATGGCCCTGCAACGTTTCCTCGCTTCCTGAACAACCGGACAAGCAATAAGGGCTGATAAAAACAGTCTGCCGACGGTTTCTGGCCAACCTAAGGGTATCAACTTTTTTAGCAGAAATCGTTCCCCCGGAAGTGATTGCTCAACGCGGGGCTGTTTCACCGAAACCGATTTGACCGGCCAATTCATCCACCGCTTCGCGAAAATAAAGCCAGGTTCCCCCCGTCAGCAGGCAGACCCCCGCCAATCCCAGGATCCATTTTCCCAGGGAACTCTGCAGGCCCCTGCCGGGCCATCCCAGTCTTCTCAGGCCGGAATCCACCACCCGGTTGCCGACAACCAGGGTTCTGTGCGCCCATCCGGCCTGGACAGGGATGCTGGCTTTTTCCGTTCCCGGAAGGTTCGCCTTCGAATCCGCCGGGGTGGTGTTGAAGGATGGAAACTCCTCGCTGGCCCGCAGGGTTTCCTGCACGGGATCCGATTTAGGCCGGGAACCGCCTGCATCGTGTCCCCCCAGATGCCAGGCGGGAATCGATGCGAAGGGTTCAGCCGGATCGGAGGGAAAATGCCAGGCGATGTTCTCCGCCACCTCTTGGGCGGGTGAGGGATTCTGGTTCCCAGGCGCGGAGAACCGGGACGGGGCGGGTTCCGCCCGGGGCACCAAGGACTGTTTTTCCCCCTGAACCTGCTTCCAGACCTCCGCCAACGGTCCCCAGGTGGACCCCGAAGGTGCCCAACCGGCATTGGCCGAGGCGCCTGTGCCGGCGGTGGCGGGTGAATGGGAAGCGGCCTCCCCAGGATAGTTGGGCGTTACTTTCCAGCCAGCCTCCGGCTGGGGTGGGACATGCCCCGTACCCTGCTGGAAACCGGGAAGGCTCAGGAACTGTTGCAATAATTGCTCGAGCCGGTGCAACTGGTCGGAAGGAGCCTGGGACCAAAAACCCGGAGGCAGAACGGCCTTGGCCTGACTGTCATGCAGTTCCCGGTTCATGTAAAACATCCTCCGCGCCACGCTGTTCCGGAGTGCAGATAGCAACCATGGGCAAGCGATTCCATACGGAAGTTCCCTTGGCCCCCGGCTTGGTCAGCCTGGGCAAGGAAGAGACGCAACACCTTTTGGTTGCAAGGGTTAAGGATGGAGACCCGGTGATTTTGTTTGCGGGGGACGGTTTCGATTACCCGGGCCGGATTCTGGACATTTCCCGCCATGGCTGTTCCGTGGTCCTGGAAACGCCGCTTGCCACCCATTTGGAGACTCCCAGTCCGGTGGTGGTGGCGGCCCCCTTGCCAAAGGGGGACCGGGAACAATTTTTGATTGAAAAACTGACCGAAATGGGGGTGGGCCGGTTCGTCCCGTTGAAAACCGAACGCAGCGTCATCCACCCGGAGTCCAAGCGACTGGATCGCCTGCGCCGGCATGTGATCGAAGCCAGCAAGCAATGCGGGCGAAGTCTCCTCATGCAAATCGGGGAGATGGTGTCGCTGCAACAATTGGTCGAGCAGTTTCCGGCGCGAGGAGCCAGCCTTTGGTTCGGGCATGTTCCCGAGGGGAATGCCGCGGGGTGGTCCTTGCCCCATGTCGTGGACAGTTCGCTGCCCCTGGTGGCCGCGGTGGGGCCTGAGGGCGGGCTGGACCCGGTGGAGGTGCAGACCTTTCTCCAGGCCGGCTGGCGCCCCTGCGCCCTCGGCAGGCGCAAGCTCCGCATCGAAACGGCCGCGCTGTTCCTTGCCGGTGAGGCGATCCGGATGATGGAAAACCCGGCCTGATTGATCAGATGGATTGGAAGCCCCTCAAGCTGGTTTGCACCAGTTTGTCGATGTTTTCGAGGGAGGCCATGGCCCCCATCCCCTCGTCGCCGCAGGCCAGCTTCCTGTGTTCCGGGGCTGCCATCCGAAGCCCGTTGATCCCGTGGCCGAGCAGTTTCAGGGTTTCCTCCCGCGGGAGGTCGGTCGGGACCGGGTGGCCGCTGTCCTGGATCAACTGCGCAAGGTGCCTCCCGGTGGCGGGATGTTCCCACATCCTGGTGTTCATCGCCGGGGCGATGAGACGCGGCTTGGAGAGGTCCCATGCCCTCCAGATGCAGGCGAGGCAATTGTCACACATTCCCAGCGCGAGTTTGGCCAGCGTGTTGGCATCGAGCGGGGCGATCACCAGCAGGTCCGCCCAGTCGCGCAGTTGGATGTGCAGCACCTCGTCGCCGCGGGTCCAACGGCCTTCGGCGGCCGGACCCGGGGGCCATTCATCTTCATCCAGTGTGCAAATATCCGGTTTGCGAATTCCGCCTGCCTGATGGCTACCTGGAGCCGTTCCCAGGGCGGCCGGGTCGAAGAAATGGCAGGCGTGGCGGGTTGCCACCGCGCGAACCTGGTGGCCCTGCCGCGAGAGGGTCCAAAAGAGTTCCGGGGCCTTGATGGAGGCGACCGAACCGGTCAGGCCCAACAGTATTCGCGCCATGGGGTCACGGCTTCCCGGTTTTCTGTTAACAGAGTCTTACTTTACCCTACCCGGCTTTCCAGCAGGGAGAGCAGTGCTTTTGGCAATTGGGACCGTTCCACACGCTGGTA
>CAWUOE010000322.1:0-4542 GCA_963923355.1 uncultured Gemmataceae bacterium
GGCCATCGAGGCGGAGTACCCGGATTTTTCCCAAACGCGTATCCTTCAGTTGAAAACGGTTGCCCAGGATGTGGGTCTGAAAGTCACCGGGGGAAGTGATTGCCATGGTCCGGGTCCACGGGCACCAGGAGCCAAATCACTTTCGGTGGAACAGTTTCTGGAACTGGGCTGGATGCCCGACCAGTGGGGATTGAAGCCTGAGGAGAAACCATGCTGGGAGCCATCTGGCAAAAGCTGAAAAGCGGCCTGGCCCGCACCCGGGACCTGTTCACCGGGGTCGCCGGCTTGTTTCGGTTGAAAGGCCGCGTAGACGAGGCGTTTTTGCAGGAGCTGGAAATGCGGCTCCTTTCGGCCGACATGGGTGCCACCGTGACCCGGGATATCGTCTCCCAGGTTCGGCAGTCTTTCCTTGACCGGGAAATCAGCGGCGATGTGGAGGCCCACGTCCGGCAGCACCTGCGTTCTTTGTTGGGGGATGATGACCGGTCCTTCCACATGGCCCAATCCGGTCCGACCGTGATTCTGGTCGCTGGAGTCAACGGGTCGGGTAAGACCACGTCCATTGCCAAACTGGCAAACCGCTTCCACAAGGAAGGCAAGAAAGTGCTTGTGGCGGCGTGTGATACCTTTCGCGCGGCGGCAGTGGAGCAGCTGGCTTTGTGGGCCCAGCGCACCGGGGTTGAGATCGTCCGGGGACAAACAGGGGCCGATCCGGCCAGCGTGGCGCACGATGCCTGCGAGAAGGCGAGGACCAAGGGTTTTGACATCCTGATTGTGGACACGGCTGGACGCCTCCACACCCAGACGCACCTGATGCGGGAACTGGAGAAAATCCAGCGCATATTGGCAAAACAGATTCCTGGCGCGCCGCATGAGGCGATCATGATTTTGGACGCCACCAACGGCCAGAACGCCATCGCCCAGGCGCAGGAATTCCAGAAGGTGATTCGCAGCACCGGCCTGATTGTCACCAAGCTGGATGGCACCGCCAAGGGAGGCTCTGTCTTCGCCATCAAGCAGAAATTGCAATTGCCTGTGAAGCTGATAGGCGTGGGGGAAGGCATGGATGATTTGGAAGCCTTTGATCCCGACGCGTTTGTTGCAGCGCTTTTCGAGTGATCCAAAAGCTTCCAGGAGGTGGGATACATGGCCAGTTCCGGCCGCAAAGTCCTGGTGACCGGGGGCGCGGGCTTCATTGGCTCGCACCTGGTCCGGGCTTTGGGTGAACGGGGGGACCGGGTAGTGGTCTTGGATGACCTCTCCACCGGCCAGCGATCCAACCTTCCCGCTGGTGTTGAATTTCACCACGCCAAGGCGGAATCCATTCTGGAAACGCCCGGACTGATGGCGGACGTGGACTTGGTTTACCATTTGGCCGCGATGGCCTCAGTTCAGGCGAGCTTGGATAATCCCTTGGCAAGCCATGCCGCCTGCGCCACCTCGACGCTTGCAGTCTGTCAGGCAGCCCGATTGGCCTGCGTCAGGCGGGTTATTTACTCGGGCAGTGCCAGTGCCTACGGCGTTCCAGCCGGTCCAGTTCAGCGTGAGGAAGACCCCCTTTCCCCCCTTTCGCCCTACGCGGCTGCCAAACTGGCGGGTGAGATGTACCTGCAGTCATTCGGTGCCGCTTTTGGATTGGAAACCGCCCGGTTGCGGTTTTTCAACGTGTATGGTCCACGACAACGACCCGATAGTCCCTATTCTGGTGTGATTGCCCTGTTTGCCAAAGCATTGATTGAGGGTCGACAGCCCACCATCCTTGGGGATGGTTTACAAACACGCGATTTTGTCCATGTCCGCGATGTGGTGGCAGCCCTGCTTGCTGCCGGGGACAGCCCTGCCATGGTAGGACAGGTAGCCCAAGTGGGGACTGGAAAGCCGACAACCTTGCTCGATTTGGTCCAAACCCTGGGGAAGGTTTTGGGCAAGGAAGTTCGGCCAGTTTTTGGCCCGGCGCGGGCCGGCGATATCCGCCATTCTTGCGCCAACTTGGACCAGATAGGAAGGCTGCTGGGTTACCGGCCCACAGTTTCTTTGGCGGAAGGACTGAGGGAAACCCTCGATTGGATGCGTGAATCGGGAAAAGGCCCTTGATTCCGCCCATGGCAATTGGCATAGCACCCCAACCGCTCCCGAACAAACTGGTTCCGGGGGCCAGTTCCCTTGGGGAATCGCATGCTTTTTGGGCGCAAAACCTTGGTATGGGGTGCCATGCTGCTGGCTGGTGGTTGTGCCACCGGACCGCTGCAGGATAATCCCATGCCTGTCGGCGCTGGCGGCGCCGCGCCCATCCGTGATGCGGCTGCCGAGGGAAACCCTTTGTATCTGCCAGTGGGGCCACCTTCTTACGGCCTTGTTTTCGACAAGGCGCTGGACACCTTGGATGATGTTTTCGACATCGCCTACGCCAACCGGTATGACGGTCGTATCGAAACATTTCCACGTGTGGCACCGGGCCTTTTCCAGCCATGGAAACATGGCAACATGAATCCCAAGGATCGGATCCACGCGTCGTTGCAGTCCCTGCGCCACCGCGGTGTTCTGACCATATTGGCAGCGGACGATGGCGGGTATTTCGTCGACCTGAAGATTTACAAGGAACTGGAGGATCTACCGGCCCCCGCCAGGACCCTGGGCGCGGCAGCCGCCTTCCGTTCCAGCAGCACGATTGAACGCCAATATGATGTGGTTGATCCCAACGTCTACGACATCAACTGGATTCCTGTGGGCAGGGATATCGAATTCGAACAGTTCCTGCTGAGAAAACTGGCAGTCAACACCACCCAGCCCGGCAGCTAATCTCTGCCATGACTTTATTGCCTAATGCCGCCCGGATAAGGCGGTTTTTTTTGTGAATCATTTGGGTGTTGATCCCAGGTCAGGCTGCCTTGCGGCTGGCTTCGACGTGGGTTGGAAGCTTGATGGTAAAAATGGACCCCTTGCCTTCCGCGCTTTGAACACGGATGCGCCCACGGTGCTGGTCGATGATTTGCCGGCAGATGGATAGCCCCAGTCCGGTGCCACCGCGGTTGTCTGCGTCGGGGGTCTTGGTGGTGAAAAAGGGCTCAAAGATTTGCCCGAGGTCTTCGACACTCATGCCGCAGCCTGCGTCGGCCACGCTGATTTCCGCCAAACCCAAGGCGGAGTTCTCCCTTACCTCGACACGGACGATTCCTCCATGGGGCATCGCCTGTCTGGCGTTGATGAGCAGATTCAGCAGGACCTGCTCGATCTGCATGGGGACCACTTCGGCCAAGACCGGCCCGGGGTAAATTTTTTCCACGGTGACTTTGTGTTTGGATAGGTCTTTGCCGGCCAGCAAAAGAACCTCATCCACCAATTTGCATAGATCGGTGACTTCCCGTCGCATGCTTCCACGCGCCATGCCCAGCATCCCATGGACGATTGCCGCGGCTCGTTGGGAAGCGGAGACGATCTTCTCCAGGGACTGGTCCTTGGATTCGGGGGTCACATTGGGTTTTTGCGCCATTTTGGCGTGGTTGAGGATGGTGGTGAGAATGTTGTTAAATTCGTGAGCCACCCCGCTGGCCACAGTGCCCACCGTGGACAGTCGCTGGCACCGTAGCAACTGATCCCGCAACCAGGCGATTTCATCCTGGGCACTTGAGTCAGCGTTGTCGGTGACAACTCGCATCGGTTGGAAGATTCCCGGCCCGGTGAGCTTGCCAAAACAGGTAGGGGCCAGCCCGAGGCTGGCGGATTTCGATGGAATTTGTATCGGTCATACCGGCCACCTCCTTCAGTCGGGAAGTGACACGGAAAAAAAGAGTGAACTAACGGGCATGGATCGGTCGATGTTAGTAATTTTCCCATCGAGATTCAGGGTTGAATGATCCTGGTTTTTTGGAAAGTAAAAGAACGGTTATTTGCCGGTTTTGCGAGTTTTGGCAGTTTGGAATGCCCGGTTAGGCAAGGCGTGGCACTTGTTCAGGCAGCCGTCACCGGGCGCCTGATCACCGGAATATGATTGCGTTATTCCTTACGGGTAGTGAGCCGAATCAACCTGCAAGAGATGCACCTTGGCAGCTTTGCGGGATGGTTAGATGTATAAATTTACCCAAAAATTTATATCTTTAGCCGCACTGGCATTGCTTCCTGTTGTGGGAGCAGCCCCCAGTCGGGCGCAAGACCTTCCACCTGCTGGCAAGCCTTTCAAGCACGCCATCATTTTCTCCGGATTGGCGTTGGATTTCACTGCTTATTTGGGGCTTTATGATGCAGCGGTGGAAGCTGGCAAGGCACCCGATCTGATTATCGCGACCAGTGGGGGAGCCGTTGCCGCCGGTATCATCGCCGCTTTTCCAGACAAGAATGAGCGATTGGCGTTTTTGGAATCGGAGGCCTTTTACCATTTCATGAGTGATCTGCCGGTGATCAACAACCGTCCGATCAACTTCTTCACCCGCCTGCCCCGGTTCGTTCCCCGCACCTACGGTTTGGCTCCGTTGACTCCCAACCTGTGGCGGAAGCCTCTGTCACAGTCTCCCATCACTGCGGATCAGACCCAATTCGATGTCCCGT
>CAWUOE010000323.1:0-4531 GCA_963923355.1 uncultured Gemmataceae bacterium
TCACCTCCTCGGTCATGGGGGCGGAGGGGTTGTAGAACACCACCAGCACATGGCTGCCCCGACAGTTGCGCAGTGCCAGGCTGCCTTGGCCTCCCAGACGGGGAACTGTGAAATCAGGCGCATTTGCTCCCACGGTGGCACCCGGAGAACGCTGGGGTTTTTCCCCCGCGATTCCCTCCAGAATACGGCCGGGTTCCGGTGCGGGGATCTCGCCCCGAATCGCGGATTCCACCCGCTTCTTTTCCAGCACGTATGCCGAGCGGTAGGGAGTGGGAGGATACAGTTCAAAAACCTTCTCAGCCTTCTTCAGCATTTGACCCAACGCCTGAGCTTGCCGCGCACCCTGGCCCAACAAGGGCTCGGCAGCCTGGGAAAGCTTCAAAGTTTGTTCCACATCCTTCAAACGGTCCTCGTAGAGTGGTTTGGGATATTGGACACTGCTGTCCAGTTCGTACCGGACCACGGTGCGTTCCGCCACATCCTGACGGGCGGGCTCGCGTTTCTCGATGGTTCGTTCCACTTTGGTGGCCAACCCGGTGCGCTGATTGACCCAAATCTTCTCCACACGCCTCCAGGCACCGCGATCTGCCCTGGGTTTCTCCCAGGTGTCGGTTTTCTGCTCCCCGCCAACCACCACACAGGCGGTGCCTTGCAGGACCTCGCGGCCCTTCACTTCCCAGCGGGTGACCGGCCCATCGCCATTCTGGGTTTCCCAGGGTTCACCGGGACGCATTTTTCCCGGAGGCAACTCGACCACCATCCCTGTTTCGTGGGTGACGCCACCAAGACCGGATCCCTGATTTTTTCTCGCTAAATCCGTCTCCAGGTGACCCAGACCGTCCACTCCAACCTTGGCAAGGCGGGAAGACGCAATGGAACTATCCCGGTTCAAAGCACCGCTGCCACGATTGGCGGAATCCTTTTCCCGCAGAGTGGTCAGAAACGCCAGGTCCCACCCCTCCTGCTTGGGCTCCATCACCAGCAAACGGCTTTCCAGGCGGTAACTGCGTGCATACTGGGTTTGTGGGGTGAAACACTCTTCACTCACCGTTCCCCGGTACACATTTTCAAGGGCAGGAGTCAGCTTCAGGGGAGCCTGCCATTCGCCCGCTGGAGCTTCAGGCCGGTCTACCGGCCTGATTTTGCGAGTGGACGAGGCCGGAGCTTTCGGGTCACCCAATTGTTCGACAGGTGTTGCCAACGGAATGGTTGGAATCGGTTTGGTCACACCGCCCGTGGTTGCAGCTCCCCCTTGGGGGAGCAATGGGAGGGGTTGGCCCAAAACGCACGCGCCCAGCCAGCACCAGGAACTGAACATACCTGTGACTCCCAATCCACCGATCCGTTCGCGCTTCAGGGCGCGGTCGGCTTCCACCACCCCGGGGCTATAGCTAGACTTTCCGTTGGCCACAAGCCCGGGTTAACTGGGAGACAGTGACCGGAGCAATGAGCCGGGGCTCTCCCAAAGGCCGAAGGCTTGGGAACCCTGTGCCCTCTACCGGAGTTCAACGATGCTTGGGTTGCTGGGCTTTATCCTGTTTGTCCTGGTGGCCTTGGCAGTCGCCATTTTCTTCATCGGGGCGGTTTTGCAAACCCGTTTGTTCGACCAGGCTCCCGAAGGATTGTTCTGGCGGGCTCCCGCTGCCGCAGCATTGGTCACCCTGCCCCTGGTGCTGTGGGCCTTCTGGACTTTGGCCTCTCCTGGGGACACCAGACCCATCCAGCAGGCCCCCAAGTCAGCGCAAACCGAAGCTTTCAATCGATTGCAAATTATAACTCTTGATGACCGACTGGAAACCTATGCATTGATTCCCGGAGGTAATCCCTCGGTGCCCCGGTACCGCAACATCGAGGATGCAAGCCGGCCTGTGCCCACGGTCATGAAGGAGGTCCGCGTTCCAAAGGAACCCGATAGCAAAGAGTTCCAAGTGGTTTTCAAACACGAAAAAACCGCCGGCCAGGCCAAAGAAAGTTACGTGAACGATTCCGGGCGCTATGTGGACGACGAGGGTCGGGTGATGGAGCGTGGGACCTTGGGGGTCCTCATCCCATCCAGGACCGGCAAATTCCTGGTCTTGTTGCTCATGTACGGGCTGTTGTTAACAGCTTGGGTGGCAAGCATGCTTGTCTTGATGCAATTACCAGGTGGTTATGGAATCGGTGTGGGATTGGCCGGGGCTCTGCTGACCAATTTCACCCTGGTGCCCTTTCTGGTCGCATTGGCGGAAAAAGCCACGGGCAGATGATCCTTTTCAGCATTGGTCGATTCCGTTCCGGTCGGTGCGGACCGAAGGGATAGCCAAAACAATCAAGGCACCCACCACAACCAGTACCCCTAAATTCACTGCCACACTCGCGCCATGCCAGGCCCCAAATCTGGCACGCACCTGTCGCAACCTTTCCTGCGCCTGGGCTGTATTCGCTTCCGTTGAACCCTTCACGCCAACCAGAAATGCCTCGGTTGCGTCATGGCGTTCGGCCCTTTGCGCCTCCACCCGCTGTTCAATCCAGTTTCCCGCCAAAGTGAGAATCAAGGCCAGCGCTGCCAAAGCCACCCTCACCCTCGCCAACCGGCGTTTGCCATACCATGCCAAGGCTGTTCCCAACACAGCCCAGGCCAACCCGACCTGCGCTTTGAAATAAGGTCCGAACAGAACGGAAACTGCCACTCCAGCGAGAATTCCACCCTGTTCCTGCCAAAGTGGTATTGGCAGCCCTGCCGCCTTCCCAGGCGAATCCCATTCCATCGCGGCCGGCATTGGCAACCAATAGGGCCTTTGTTCACTACCCTCCCTCGCTATTCCGTTGAACACGTCGAACAGTCCCAATCCCGCCACGAAGGTCACAAAGGTGACCAAAGCCAACCAGGCCCCCAAGGCCAACAGGTGCAGCGCGGGGGGAAAGGATTGAAATATCCAACCATCCTTCAAACGGTTTTCGCTGCCGGCAAGGATGCGGGACCAATTGGTTTTGTGCTTCACAACCACAAACAAGCCTCCCGCCAGACCAAACCATGCGGCGGGATGCCAAGGGTTTGTCACCAGAAGGGCCAGGCTGCGGCTGGCCAGCCAACCGGCCGAGGCAAGAGAACCGGCGGAAATCATCCGTGTGGAGGCCGTTACCACCACCCAAATTGCCAATGATTCGAGACACAAGCCTGGCAACAGACCCAACGCCACCCCCGCTCCGGTGGCCACACCCTTCCCTCCCCGGAAACCCAGGTAGACCGGAAAAAGATGACCAAGAAATGCAGCCACTCCGCCAACCGTCGGACCAATGTCCGCCAATACCTGTTCCGTCAGCCCAACAACTCCCAAAGCCCCTAACGCAACCCCTGCCAACCCTTTGGCCAAATCCAGAGCAAAAACCAGAATGCCCCATCCCCGACCCAGCAGCCTACCCACATTGGTCGCGCCAATGTTGCCACTCCCAGCCTTGCGGATGTCCACCCCCTTCCACCAACCCACCAGAAATCCAAAGGGAATGGCCCCGACCAGATAGGCCATTGCTGTGGTCAGGACCAGGATCACCATGCGCGCACCCTCCAAGGTCGAAGCATCACTTTTTTGGCGGAGTCTTCAAGGAACTGGCAGGCCTTGCCGATAAGGTAAATTGTCGGGATACCGGGAACTTTATGTTCCACTTGCTCCAGGGGATCTACGGGGTATATTCTGGTATCAGACACATGCGGGTGTAGCTCAGTGGTAGAGCGTCACGTTGCCAACGTGAATGTCGTGGGTTCAAGTCCCATCACCCGCTCTTAGGTTTAATCGGTCTGCTTTAAGAGGGGCGTGCGGTAAAACCGCGCGCCCTTTAGCTTTGTCCGGACCGAAAGTGGACGGCTTCGGCAAGCTGACAGACGAAACCATGTGGCCGAGTTGGGGTTGCGGGCATTCTGCCTTTCGCCCAAAACCCTTTTGGCTACAATATTCTTTTCATTGTTTTGAGTTTCCGGGGAAGGAACTGGGCGCGTCATCCCATGATGAGCCGGTGCCCCTCGCCAGGGTGGTGACGATCCATGACTGAATCAGCAGTGACCGAGCCTACCACGAACAGCAACGAGGCTGAAACAGCCGGCCGCATCCGCCAGAGCGTGCAGATTTCCGATGCTGGTCCCTGCCGAAAGCACCTGAAGGTGACGGTTGAGGAGGCTGAAATCCGCGATCGTTTCGAGGCCAAGTTCAGTGAATTGGCAGCCGATGCCCAGGTCCGCGGGTTCCGTCCCGGCAAGGCGCCCCGCAAGCTGATCGAGAACCGGTACCGCCGGGAAATCCTGGAACAGATGAAAAACGAGTTGCTCCTGCAAAGCCTCGAGCAACTGTCCCAGGAAAAGAGCATTTCCCCCATCAGCCCGCCCGACCTTGACCCCCGTCGGGTGGACATCCCCGAAAAGGGCGAATTCGTTTACGAGTTCGAAGTGGAGGTCCGGCCTGAATTTCAGCTGCCCGAATACAAGGGCTTGAAGCTGAAAAAGCCGGTGCACACCTACACGGCCGAGGAAATTGCCAAAGAGGAAAAACGGGTACTGGCC
>CAWUOE010000324.1:0-4503 GCA_963923355.1 uncultured Gemmataceae bacterium
AGTATCGTCGGCAGCGTCAGATGTGTATAAGAGACAGCCTCTTTATGGATTGCTAAAGCCGGTTTATTTTTTTGCGGCCTTGAACTGATCCGCCGACATTTTTTTGATGGATCCGGCGGAAAGCAGAACAAATCCACCGGAAGTCGGCACGTCCTTCTCGTAGGCGACAGGGACCTCGTTTTTGCCCACATCCCCTTCCCCCGCGAACGGGGTGTTCCAAATGACCACCACCTTGCCGGATTTCACCGCGGCGTGGCCCATCACAAAATTGTCCTTGGCCTTGTCCAAATCAGACATCTTGCCGGGGGTCTTGCCTGCGGATGCGCCGGCCTGGCGCAGGAGGTCGTTCACCTCCCGCAATTCGGCCGGCGCCTGGCCCATGTCGCCTCCCTTGGGGGCCCCGCCACACCCAAGCATCACTGTCAAACCAATGGCGGCAGGAGCCAACATCCAACGAACCAGATTCATGCCAATCTCCGTTGCTGCCGAGTGGATCACCAGTCAGACCCATTGACTTCGCCGCCCGAACGGCTTCCGACAGCCTGCCAAGTCGAAAAGGTGATTGCTTCGGCAACAAAGCGTACCGACCCGTCAGCCAGGCAGGTGTTCACCCCACCAGAGTGGTAGCTGGAGGCCGCCACATGGAAACGAACGATGGCCGTGTCGCCACAGTTGTACTTCTGGGTGGAGTTGTTCAGCCGGTTCCAGTTGGGGGGCAGCGTGTGGTTGTAGAACGTGGTTCCGTACAGGGAACGGCAGTACTGCAGGCCCACATATTTGATGGAGCTGTTCCAGGGCGCGCCGGTGGCACAGGAGGGGATGGTGCGACCATCCACATCGCTGGTGCCTGAAACCGAGGCGTCCAGAATGATCACGGTATTATCGCGCACGCCTGAAATGGCGGGCCAAGGGTGCGTGGAACGCATCACTTCGGCAAACATGGTGGTGTTGCTGGTGCCGTCGGTGATGTCAGTGATGTTGTAGCCTTTCAGCATCTGCCCGGCCGGAGCACCCGGCTGGGCAAAGACACCGCCGAAGCTGGAGGAGGAATTCAGCGTGGCGGTGGTGCCGATCGAGGCCATGTAATTCAGCCTGCCCTGCACGCCTTGGGAAGTGTCGACATCATTGGATCCCCTTTGGCTGGAGGACCCGTCCGAAGGGCACAGGAAAATCTTCACATCCTGAGAGCGGGCCGCCAGATTCACGCCAGGCGAAGCCGCCACGCCTGTGACCACGGGCGCATCGTTCCATGTTTTGTAGTTGAGGTTGAATTGGCTGTACTTGCTGGATTGCTCCACATACGGAAGCAATTGAGCCTGGGGGCTGGCATCATTGGAGCCCACCAGGCCGTTGATGCTGGTTGTTCCGTACCGGGCGGGCAGGTAACCGAAGGTGCTCTGGTGATTGTGGGAGGCCAAGCCCAACTGTTTCAGGTTGTTGGAGCAACTCATGCGGTTGGCAGCCTCGCGCACCTTCTGCACAGCAGGCACCAGCAAACCGACGAGAACCGCGATGATGGCGATCACCACCAAAAGCTCGATCAGGGTAAACCCGCTCCTACTTTTCCGCACCATTGAGTTTTCCTCCGAGTAAATAACGGGAAATAATGAAGGGATCCGAATCTACATCTCCACATAAAAGAATTCAAAAGTCAACCCTTAGAGCTATCAATTCCAAAACATGCATATAAATTCTTAATGTTGTTCTAATTTTTATTGGCCAGCTTGTGGATTACTCATCCATTTTGGCTGAGTTCTCGCTCGGGTTGATCTCGAGGGATTGCCCGGTCAGGATGGGTCGAAGTTGAATCAGCCCATGGCCTGTTACTGCTGCCCTCAAATGGATCGGAGTTTTTTCCCCATGCGTTTGCCTGTTTTGCCGGTGCGTTTGGCTGCTCTGTTGGTTTTGGCCAGCGCCGGCAAAGTGGAAGGGCAAGTTTCGGATCCGGCCTTCTCCGCCTACTTCACCTCGGAACCCGTGCCGGTAATCCAAATCCAGCTTCCCGAGTCCTCGCTGAAATCGCTGCGGGAAAAACAGCGGGAGTTCACGCTGTGCACCCTGACCGAGAATGGCAAAGCCTGGCCCAGCATGGCCATCAAGCTGAAAGGGGCGGCCGGCAGCTTCCGTGGCATCGATGACCGCCCTGCGTTGACCTTGAACTCGGCACGCGAGGTGAAAGGGCGGGAATTTCACGGCATGCGGAAGTTCCACCTGAACAATTCCGTGCAGGACGGCACGCTGTTGCACGAGTTCATCGGGTCGGAACTGTTCCGGCAGGCGGGCATTCCCGCCGCCCGCGTGGGCTGGGCCCGCCTGAAGATCAACGACCGTGACATGGGCCTATATGTGTTCAAGGAAGGCTTTGACCAGACCTTCCTGAAGCGATGGTATGCAGACGCCAAGGGAAACCTGTATGACGGCGGCTTTTGCCAGGACCTTGACGCGGCACTCGAGCTGGACGAGGGACCCGACGCCAAAACACCCAACCCGCCCCGCAAGGACCTGCAGGCGGTTGTGGCGGCCTGCAGGCAGCCCGACAGTGTGAAGCGGAAGGCCGCCCTGGAAAAACTGGTGGACCTGGATTCGCTGTACACGTTCATGGCCATTGAGTTGATGACCTGCCACTGGGACGGGTACACCGGCAACCGGAACAATTACCGCGTCTATTTTGACCCCGCCGCGGGGGGAAAGATTCGCTTCCTGCCGCATGGGATGGACCAGTTGTTGGGCGACATCAATTTCCCCATTTGGGGTGATCCGCCCTCCATGGTGCCGGCGACCGTGCTCAAATATCCGGATTTCCGCAAGGCTTACCGCGAACGACTGATCAAGCTGCGGCCGCTGTTCGACGAGAAAAACACCGCGGCCATCATCGACAAGGCCATGGCCCGGCTGGGCCCCGCCGCCAAGGCTCAGGGCGGCGACAACCTGCTGCGGCAGCACACCGAATTGGCCAAGCAGATGAAGGACCGCCTGCGGGAACGGGCCAAGAGCCTGGACCGACTGATCAAGGAAATCCCCACGCCCCTGACACCCCTGGCCTTCGACGGGGGCGGTGTCGCCCGGCTGAACCCGGCAGAGTGGTTCCCCCAGAAGGTGACCGATGACGCGCGGGTCGGGCGGTTGGAAAACGGCGGATTTCTGGAGATCGCTGTCGGGCCTTCGAAGGATTGCATCGCCTCCTGGCGAAACCGGGTGCTGCTGCCCAAGGGAAACTACCGTCTGGAGGTGCGGCTGAAAACCGAGGGGCTTCCACCGACGGATGAAGGGGCCAGCGTCCGGATTTCCGGACAGCGGCCCTCTTCCAAAGGCCCGGCGCAATCCGACTGGAAAACCGTCCAGCATGACTTTGTCATCACGGCGGAAAGCCAGGAGATAGTCTTGGTTTCCGAGTTGCGCGCCGGCGCCGGCCGGATGCTGATCGATCCCAATGCCCGCCTGATACGGCTGAAGTGACCTCTTTCCACTCCACACTCCGGGGATGCCGATGAACAGCCTGATGTTTTTGCTTTTGGGTGTCGGCCTGGTTGCGCCGGCCATCCAGCCCATGGCCCAGGGAACCGACCCCGTCGCCCTGCGCGAAAAGGACCTGATCTACGGGCGGAAATACGGCCTGTCCCTGACCATGGATCGGTTCGTGCCCAAAAATCCGAACGGCAAGGCGGTGATCCTGGTCATTTCGGGGGGCTGGTTCAGTTCCCCCGAGGCGCTTTCCCTGGATTTCGTGAAGCCCATGTGCCGGGCCGGTTACCAGGTGTTCGCGGTGGCGCATGGCAGCCAGCCTCGGTTCACGATCCCGGAAATCCTGGATGACATGCACCGCGCCACGCGGTGGATCCGCGCCAACGCGAAGCGTTACCAGATCGACCCGGATCAACTGGGAGTCTACGGCGGCTCGGCGGGGGGGCACCTGTCGCTGATGCTGGGCATGGTCCATCGCCCCGGCGACCCCAAGGCCAAGGACCCGGTGGACCGCCAGCCGTCGGGGGTGCAGGCGGTGGGGTGCTTTTTCCCGCCCACGGATTTCCTCAACTGGTCCAAGCCGGGCGAGGTGATGCTTGGCAAGCCGCACATCCTGCCCAACATTCCGCCCGCCTTTGATTTTCACAAGCAGGATGCCAAGACCGGGCAGTTCATTACCATCACCGACCAGGCCGAGCGGGAAAAAATCGGCAAGGAGATTTCGCCCATCACGCATGTGGGAGCCAAGTCGGCCCCCGTGCAACTGGTCCAGGGAACGAACGACCTGCTGGTGCCCGATTACCAGGCCCGCATTTTCGAGGCGGCGATGAAAAAGGCCGGCATCCCCTGCGACCTGATCATCAAGGAGGGGGCCGGCCACGGCTGGCTGGGAATGGACAAGGATGTGGCCAATTTCGCCAAGTTCTTCGACCAACATCTGGCAACGCAAAAGGAAGCCAACGAAGCAAAACCGGAGCCAGGAAAAAAAGACTGAAGATTGGACCGGAAGACTACAACCGGCACAAAAGCCAATCCACCACC
>CAWUOE010000325.1:0-4498 GCA_963923355.1 uncultured Gemmataceae bacterium
TCGATGCGGCTCACCAAAAAACGCGGATTAATCAGTCGGCCCAAGTTTGCTCCCACGTAGATTTGGTCATCCTGGCTTTGCCCCTCCCACCAACTCCCACCACCTGCGAGATAGATTTCCTGCGGGAATGGACCGCATTGGCCAATGTATCCAAGGGGCCTTCACTCCCCGACCTGACTTTGGTGCTGCCACAGGTGAACCGACTGGCCCCCGATTGGCAGTGGGCCCCGCCCGCCAACTGGCAAAAGGGCGCCAACCCCACCGAGCAAACCATTCGTACCGCGGTCAACCAGACATTTGCGAACCTGACAATGCCCGAACAAGTTGAAGCCGTTTTCCACCTCGATCAGGTCTTTCCGGTGGCTGTGGTGGCTGACAGACCCTGGAACCTGGAAACTTTGGCGGATCGCCTTTCCGGTCAGGCGGAACAGGCCCGTGCCCGCGCCTGGAACCGTTGGATTTCCGATGCCGGTCGACCCGGCTGGCGGCACCTGGCCCGCCAGGCAAAAGATGCTGGGAAATGGCTTTGGAAACGGTTATAATCCTACTCATGATCGGCCAAGGGGCCGATCGCCCGCCTGTTGGATTGTCAACTTTTTCCTTCCTCCCCCAGGGTTTCTCCCATGTCATCCCGCCGGATCAACCGAACCAACGCCCGCCGTGAATTCCTCAAGGCCAGCGCAGGCCTTGGCGCTTTGTCCATTCTCTCCACAGGGGTTCACGCCAGCAGTGCTTCCACCCTGAAGGTGGGTCTGGTGGGTTGCGGTGGTCGCGGCACCGGCGCCGCCAGCCAAGCCCTCCGAGCCGACAAGGAAACCGAACTGGTTGCTGTGGGTGACATGTTCGAGGACCGGCTTCAGGGCAGCTTGGCCCAGTTGAAGGGTGATGGTGAGATCGGCTCCCGCGTGAAGGTCTCCGCCGAGAACTGCTTCACCGGCTTCGACGCCTACAAGAAGGTCATCAACAGTGGCGTCGATGTGGTGCTTTTGGCCAGTCCTCCCGGCTTCCGCCCGATGCACATCGAGGCCGCTGTTGCAGCCGGCAAGCATATCTTCGCGGAGAAGCCCGTCGCCGTGGATGGCCCTGGTTGCCGCCGCGTGCTGGAGGCTTGCCGCCAGGCCAAGGAGAAGAACTTGGCGGTGGTCTCAGGCCTCTGCTGGCGCTACGACAAACCCAAGCGCGAGGTGATGAAGCGCATCCATGACGGCGCGCTGGGTGAGCTCCACACCCTGCACACCAATTACAACGTGGGCAGCCTCTGGATGCGCAAGCGCCAGCCCACGTGGACGGATATGGAGTACCAGCTCCGCAACTGGTACTACTACGCCTGGCTGTCAGGCGACCACAATGTCGAGCAACACATCCACAGCCTCGACAAATGCCGCTGGGCCCTGAAGGACGAGAACCCTGTCGCCGCCTATGGTCTGGGTGGCCGCCAGGTCCGTACCAGCCCGGACTTCGGCCACATCTTCGACCACCATGCCGTGGTCTATGAGTTCAAGAGCGGCGCCAAGGTCTTCAGTTACACCCGCCAGCAAGACGGCTGCTACAACGATGTGAACGATTATTTCCAGGGCAGCAAGGGCTTCTGCAATGTGATGAAGCACACCATCACCGGCCCGGACGCCTGGACCTACCGCCGCGACGGTTCCGAGATCGATATGTATCAGAGCGAGCACAACGAGTTGTTCGCCAGTATTCGCGCCGGCAAGCCTATCAATGACGGCGAGTGGATGACCCACAGCTCGCTGATGGCCATCCTAGGCCGCATGGCCACATACACCGGCAAGCGAATCACATGGGAGCAGGCCCTCAACTCCAAGGAAGTGCTGGCCCCCGCAGATCTGGCGCTGAATGATCAGAAACTCGCGACGCCACCTGTTGCCCTCCCGGGCAAGACCCCTTTCGCCTGATCCACCCCGCCGGTCCGGATCAACCACCTTCTGGAGCCGGCCGGACTCGCGACGCGGTCCGCCGGCCTTTCCGCTGGAAGGCCGGCCCCCTCGACTGAAAGGCTGGTGGCTTGCAGGGCATGCTTCAAATCCGCGGCATTGAAATCGAAGACAGCTTCGCCGAGGCGTTCCCCCTCGCCTGCGCCCGGGTCATCCTCACCGCGGAGCACCCGCGCCTCGTCCAGTCCGCCGCTGCCGCCGCCACCGGCAACGCCAGCTCCGTGATCGGCTGCGATGCCGAGGCCGGCATCGACTGCCTTTTGGGCCCCGATGAAACACCCGATGGCAGGCCGGGCGCCAGCCTGCTGTTTTTCGGATATTCACGCCCCGCTTTAGAACAATCACTGGTCTCCCGCATAGGCCAAGGCATTCTGCCCTGCCCCACCACCGCCGCCTTCAACGGCCTGCCAGTGGACCCCGATAAATCACTGCAGGTGGGAAGCCGAATCCGTTTCTTCGGCGACGGCTGGCAATCAAGCAAGTTGCTGGATAAATCCCGATTCTGGCGAATCCCTGTCATGGACGGGGAGTTTTTGGTGGAGGAAACATTCGGGGCAGGCAAGGGCGTCGCGGGGGGCAATCTCATCCTTCAGGGGATCTCGAGGGAAATCACCCTGCAGGCCGCCGAGAGGGCGGCCGACGCGATGGCCTCCGTGCCCGGCGTCATACTCCCGTTCGCGCACGGCATTGTCCGGGCCGGCAGTAAGGTGGGCAGCCGCTACCCCAAACTCAAGGCCAGCACCAATCAGGCCTTCTGCCCCTCCCTGCGCGGCCAGGTTGTCTCCGAACTGCATCCCCGGGCCGCTGTCGCCTACGAACTGGTGGTGGACGGCCTCGATTTGGGATCGGTTCGACAGTCCATGCGCCTCGGCATGGATGCGGCCGCCATACCGGGCGTGGTCCGCATAGGAGCCGGCAATTACGGCGGCAAGCTGGGCCCCTTCCTGATCCACCTGCGGGAATTGGTGGGGGAAGGCTCCTAATCCATGCTGACACTTACCCGCCTCGATTCCCACCCGGTGCCTTTGGAAGCAGAATGCATCCGGCCCGACACCTTGTCCGCGCTGGACCTTGCGAATATTTCCCGCCTGACAGTCTGGCACGGCAAGAACAAGGCCGAATTGGGTGAGTTCTTTACCGTGACAGGCTCCGCCAGTGACGGCCAAGTCGTCCTGAAAGGGGACTGCTCCCGGGTGAAGCTGGTGGGTTCCGGCATGACCGCCGGCCTGCTGCGGGTGGAGGGCCCCATCGGCATGCACACCGGCTCGGGGATGCGGGGGGGCACCATCCGCATCGAGGGGGATGCCGATGATTGGCTGGGTGCCGAGATGTTCGGCGGTACCATCGCCGTAACAGGCAACGCCGGCCACCATGTCGGCGCCGCCTACCGGGGTGCTCTGCGTGGCATGCGCGGCGGGGAAATCATCATCCTTGGCTCGGTGGGAGACGAACTGGCCTCCACCATGCGACGGGGCCTCATTGTGGTGGCGGGCGACACCGGAGTCTTCCCGGGCATCAATCTGCTGGCTGGAACCGTCGTAGTCCTGGGACGGCCCGGCCTGCGGCCGGGAGCCGCCATGCGCCGGGGAAGCCTGGTGTTTCCACACCATCGCCCCGAGCTACTGCCCACCTTCCGCTGCGCTGGTCCTCTGGACTCCGTTTTCCCGGCATTGTATTTCCGTCATCTGGAGAAAATGGAAAAACGGCTGCAACTGGGCCCGGCATTCCGCTTGAAGCCCTGGAAGCAGTTGACCCGTCACAGCGGCGATCATGTCACCTTGGGCAAGGGAGAGATCCTCTGCCCCCCATGACTCCCCTGATCCGATGGGGTAAATTCTGGGTGAAGGCGGTTCCCAGGGAGGGGAGCGATGTCCAACGGCAACATCCAGAAGGGGCAAAATCGTCCCCAGCAGCAACAACAACCTCAACGCCAAAACGCCCCCCCGCCCGAGCCGGTCGAAGCGGAAACAACAGTTTCCCAACCGAAAGTGGAGCGCCGGGCGACTCTGGCAATCCTTGGTGCGGGGCCGGTCGGGGTGGAGGCGGCCTTGGTCGCCTCCCGGCTGAAGCTTGATTTCATGTGGTTTGAAAAGGGTCAGGCGGGTGACCACTTAGCCAAATGGGGGCACCTGCAAACCCATGCCCCTGCCAAGACCATGGTTTCCGAACTCGGCCTGGAAGAAATCCGCAAGAACAGCATGGAGGAATTCCTCGTCAACCTGGAGGAACCCGCCACGGGGAAGGCCTTCCGCGATGGATACCTGTCTCTGCTTTTGGAGACCCCGCTGCTGTCCGGCAAACTCGAGGCTGGGGTCGAGGCAATTGCCGCCGGACGTGATAACCGGCTGCGCGAGGATCCCCGCGGCCCCCGTGACCCGATCGGGCCTTTCAGACTATTGGTACGGGGCCCCAACAATCAGGAGCAGCATGTCCTTGCCGATGCGGTGATTGATTGCACCGGGGTACTCGCCACCCCCCGCCCCATGGGAAAAGGCGGCCTGCCCGCACCCGGGGAAAGCGCCTGCAAGGACCGCATCGCCTACCTG
>CAWUOE010000326.1:0-4495 GCA_963923355.1 uncultured Gemmataceae bacterium
TAGCGTAGCGTCTCGTGGGCTCGGAGATGTGTATAAGAGACAGGTCCAGACCCGATCGACCGCAAACCGGTCCAGCAATTCCAGGGCGCCTGCAAAATGGTCGAGGTCGGCGTGGGTGAGGATGAGGTCATCCACCCGGTGGATTCCCCGGGTTCGCAGGTAAGGTTCCACCACCCGGCGAATGATCCCCTCGCCCGAGACGGCACCCGCATCCACCACCACAACGCGCCGGCCCAAGGCTGGATCGGACAGTTCCACCACCACACAACTGCCATGCCCCACGGCGAGAAACGCGCAGCGCCAAGCGGATGGATTGGGGCGTAGGGAGTCCCATCCGGGAAAGAAGGCTCCAACCAGCAGCAGGGCTGCCGCACCCGCCATCCAGCGAAACCTCCATCCAGAAAACAGGCCGGCCAAGCCGGCAAACAGGAAAGCGTGGAAACACACCAGCCAGACAACCGACGGACCGGCCGTGTGAAACCAGGCACCCGGCAACCGCTCCGCCCCCTGTGACATGGCGCGGCATGCCCTCAGTGACCAAGTGACCAACTCGCCCAATAGAGGCGACAGGAAGGGGATGTCAGGCCCCATCAACACGAGCAGAAAACCACAGCCCAAGGCCCAGCCACCGAGCATGGCCACCGGTGGGCCCACCAGCACCGCCACCAGGCTGACCAGATGGGTCCTGGCAGCCACCAACGGTGTGAGGCCCAACCAAACGACGAGATTCACCCGCCAGAGTTCGGCAAGCGACTTGGTCGCCCGCAGAATCCAGCGAAGCCAGGGCGGACGGGAGAGATCCACCGCGCGCTGGTAGGCTTCCTCCTCCTCGGTGGGCTGAACCCACCACGCCCGCGTGGCCCAATGGAGCAGGCCTGTGGCAAAAAACGACAGGAGGCATCCGGTACTAGCCAAGTCGGCCGGCATGATCCAAGCGACGACCAACCAACTGAGGGCCAGGCTGTTGAGCATCGCCGCCGGACGGTAAGTCAACCAGGCGGCCGCCATGGCCATGATGGTGATTGCAGCCCGCAGCGCAGGCGGGCGACCCCCGGTCACCAAGGCATAGAGCAGGACCGCACAAGCGACCAGCAGCACCATCTGGCGGGTACGGAATCCGGCCATACGGCCCAACAGGTAGAGGGCCCAGGCCACCATGACAAGGTGCTGCCCTGAAATCGCCAGCACATGGATCACCCCGGTGCGCTGGAAAAGGAGCCAATCGGAACGATCCACGCCCCGTGTTTCCCCCAGGACCAGCGCCGCAGCCAGTTCGGCCACATCGGGTTGCACAGACCGTTGCAACCGTTCGGCGCCCCAGAAGCGGATGGCGGCAAACCAGCATTCCGGACGCCACGACCATCCCCGGAGCAATTTGACATCCCCGGATTCCTCCCCCGAGGCCGGGGTACCCGCCAGATGCAATTCAGCCTGAATGCCTTGGCGGAGCGCCAGTTTTCGTGGATCGACCTCACCCGGATTCTGAGGGGCGGGGATCTCCTCCAACAAACCGAGCAGTTCGACACTTCGCCCCGGAAAGAGTTTGTCCGCATCCCCCGCGCGAATGACCCGGACCCGACCGGAAACGGGTTGCCAGCGGTCGGTCAGCCACAGGGCCCGGACGAGCAGCACGCATTCGGCGCGCTGGTCCCCCTGCCGCGGCGGGGATGCCCCGGTGAGGGGCGTCCACCCATCCATCAGCCAGGGCCCATCGACCACGACCCCCTGCACCCGGACAGGGGCGGGTGATTTGGCCGCAAAAAGGGCGATTCCATCCGGGCCCACCCGGTCTGCCCCGGCCCGCCAGGCATAACCCCAGGACAACAGGGCCAGGCCGCAACCGATCATGCGCCCGGCGTGGCCGAACCAGCCAAGACAAGCCCAGGCCGAAAAAAACAGGGCCGAAAGCAGTGAAGGCCACAGGGGCACTTCAACACTTTCGGCCAGAAAAATTCCCAGGGAAAACGCGACAGCCGCCGGCACCAATGGCGCCCGGGACCGTATCCGGTCCCAGACTTCTTTCAGTCCCCCAGCCATCGCGCCGAATCGCCCGGATTAGCGGGTGACCTCGCCCACGCACCACAGGGATTTGACCCCACGGAGGTAGACCCGGGGTCCGCTGATTGCAGGGGAAGCCGCGAGGATGTCGGGCAGGGTGTTTTCCGCGACCTTCTCAAATTTGGGACCGGCTTTCACCACAGTCACCGTGCCCTTGTCCCGGTTGGTGACCAGAATGTGTCCGGCCACGCTGACGGGAGAAGCACGGAAACGGCCGGCGGTGGTGCGCTCCTGGTATTTTTCGGCCCCGGTCACCGCGTCGAGGCAGATCAGGCGGCCATCCTCCCGGCAAAGGTAGACGAGACCATCCAGGACCAGCGGGGAGGGAACATCGGGAGTATTGGAGGGTTTGCGCCAGACCTCGTTGGTGGAACCGGGCCCGAAGGTCGACTTTGCATCGGGCTTGATGGCCACCACCTGGCCATTTTTGGCGGTGGGCACCACGACCAACCCCCCGCTAGCGACCGGGCTGGCCACAAAACGCAGCGTGTTGTTGTATTTTTCCTTGGGATTGAGGCTGGTGACCCGCCAGATTTCGGAGCCATCCTTCAGTGAGTGGCCGACGGTGTAGTCGTTTCCGTGGGTGATGAGATAGTCCTCGGGGTTTTTGTCACTTTTGGGACAGATGGTGGGCGAGGCATAGGAATGGGGGCACTCGTCGCGGCCATCGCTGGGACGATTCACCTGCCAGATTTCCTTGCCGGTCGAGGCATCGAGGCAGAGGACCAACTGCTTGCCCGTGTGGAGAAGCTGGAGGTACAGCCTGCCCTCATGCAGCACCGGGGTGCTGTGCATGCCGAACTGGATATTGAACTTGCCGTAATCCTTCTGCAGATCCCTGGCCCAGACCCGCTTGCCATCCACCGTGTGGCAATGGAGGTCACCCGTGGCCACGAAGGACCAGACATGCTTGCCATCGGTGGATGGCGAGGCCGAGGCGGAATTGCCCTCGTCCACGCGGGCATTGAAATTACCCTTGCCGATCGTGTCCCGCCATTTTTCCTGGCCATTGGTTCCGACACAAAGCAGCAGCAATTGCTGCCCCTCGGTGCAGGTGAGGAACAGGTTGTCGCCCCAAACCGCCGGAGTGGAATAACCAGGTCCGGGGAGATCCAACTTCCACAGGAGGTTCTCGTTGGTGCTCCACTTGAGCGGGATGCGCTCCTGGGTGCTGGTGCCATCATGGCGCGGGCCACGCCACTGGCCCCAGGGCTCGGCCGCCTGAAGTCCGGAAATGACCAATCCGGCCAAGCCCGCTGCCAACCATTTTCCCGAACGACCTAACCTGGCCATGAGCAACCACTCCGACACAGACCACTCTTCGACACCCCAATTACAACCAGCCTGACAGCATAAGGCAGGACCGGGGAGCAAACCAGTTGTTGCCTGGAAGTTTTGCACACCGGATTCTCACGATTGTTTCGCGCTTTTTTCATGCCCGAGAGCCCTTCTTGCCGTACCTTGAAGCTTCAGCCTTTGACACAACGGGAGAGCGAAACGTGATACTGAGCCGCCTTGTCCTGTCAGTGACCCTGCAGATTGCGCACCAAAGCGTTTCCCCACAGCCCGCGGTGCTGCCCGGCCTGCTCCCCTCCGGCGAAGTGCAATTGCCCAACCAATGGAAACTGAACCCGGTGGGAAGCCATGTGGGATTGGGTGATTTTCCCGTGCAGATCGCCCTCAGTGGCGACGCCAAGTTCGCCGCAGTGCTGCACACCGGTTACGGGGAACACGAGGTGGCGGTGGTATCCCTGAGCGGCGGACCGGCCAAGGTGGTTTCGCGTGTGACCCTGCCCCAATCCTTCCATGGGATGTCCTTCAGCCGGGACGGGAAAACGCTGTGGGTGAGCGGGGCAGAGCGAGAGACCCTGCTGGGCTACCCATTTGACAATGGATTCCTTGGCAAGCCAAAGGTGGTGCAGGTGGTGGATGTGAAGGAAACCTTCATCCCCGCAGGCATCGCGGAAATGCCCCAAGGCGGCCGTTTGGCTGTTTGCGGCCTTCTGGGCAACCAAGTGGCGCTGGTGGACCCGGCAGGCCAGGAAAAAACCGTGCGGGTGAAAACGGGAGACCAGACATTTCCCTATTCCGTCCTGCCCCTGGATGAGGACACCGCGCTGGTTAGCCTGTGGGGCAAGCAAGCGCTGGCCAAGGTGGACCTGGATGACGGCAAGGTGGAGGCCGTGTGGGAACTGGGTCACAGCCACCCGACGGAAATGATCCGCCATCCGGATGGCAAAACCCTGTATGTCTCGTGCGCCAACTCGACCAAGGTGGTGGTGGTTGACCTGGAAAGCGGCAAGCCGATCCAGACCATCGACTGCGCCCTGCACCCGGGGTCGCCCAATGGGAACACCCCGAGCAGCCTGTCCCTTTCGGCAGATGGGAAGCTACTCGCGGTGGCCAATGCGGACGCCAACAATGTGGCGCTTTTCAA
>CAWUOE010000327.1:0-4485 GCA_963923355.1 uncultured Gemmataceae bacterium
TGTGGCGGCCGATCACCGCGAAACGGGTTTCGTTGTCGGGATAATCCTCGATGTCGGAAAACAGCAATCGCAGGCCGTGGCGAGTGGCTGCCTGTCGGCTTGCCACGGCGGCGGCGCCGGGCTCTCGCTGGGCCAGTTCCGCGGCCGTGGCAGTGCTGGAAACCTCGATCTGTTTGGCATGGGGGACGTTTTTGCTGAGCCAGTTGCGGCACTGGGATAGTGCTTGGGGCTTGCTGTAGATCCGGCGGATGTCCTGCTGGTCGCACAGGGCCATCAAGTGGTGATGCACCTGCAGGCGAACCTCGCTGCAGATGGTCAGGTGCGGCATGCGCACGAACATGTCGAGCGTGTCGGCAACCCGGCCGTCCGTCGAGTTTTCGACGGGCACCACGCCGAAGTCGCAGTGGCCGCGGTTCACTTCCTCAAAGACGGTGGCGATACTGCCGACAGCCACCAGATCCACGGCTTGGCCGAACCGCTCGATGGCGGCCAGGTGACTGAAGGAAAACTCCGGGCCCAGGTAAGCGACCTTCAGCACCTTTTGCAGGGCGCGGGAACCGCTCATGATCTCTCGGAAAATGGCGCGGACCGTGGTGGAATCGAGGGGGCCGCCCGAATCCTGGTGCAGTTCCAGGACATGCTTCAGGACCTGTTCCTCGCGCGCGGGCGAGAAAACCTCCTCCCCGGACTCGGTCTTCAGCCGACCGATCTCGCCGGCATGGGCGGCCCGTTCATTCACCAGCTTGATGATCTGCTGATCGAGCTTGTCGATCTTGTCTCTTACCGACTTGAGCTGGGCCAGCGATTTGGGGCTGCCGGATTGGGCGGGAGGAACCGCAGGCGTTTCATTTTTCTTGGCCATGATCGTGCCAGCCTGATTTTCAGGAGGGTTGCCTGGGAGGTAGAAAAGTACCAAAGAATAGCTGTTTTTATAGAAAAAAGCATGCCCTTAGTCAAACCGCTGGCAACGCAGGGATCCGCAAGCCAACGAGTTTGTAAAACAATTTATTACCTTTTGGCCGGTTTTTTAAAGCATTAGCAAATAAGGGGTTACGCATGCTTCATGCTCTGTTGCAGGTGGCGTTGATCGGCCAAACGCCTGAAATCCAATCCGAGGTGGACTTGAAGCTTCGGGTGGAGCAGGTCATGCAGGGATTGGACGGCAAAGTCTGGTTGGCAGTACGTAACCTGAATACTGGCAAGGCTTTTGAATTTAAAGGTGGGGAGCGCGTCCGTACCGCCAGCACGATCAAGCTGGCCATCCTGGTTGCTCTTCACGGTGAAGTTAAAAAGGGCAATTTGCGCTGGGATGAAAAGCTGGTGGTAGACAAGGAAATTCGGGCTCAAGGGGCGGGTGTTTTGCATGAAATGGAAGACGGCCATGTTTTGACCCTGCGGGAAGCCAGCCGGTTGATGATGGTGGTGAGCGACAATATCGCAACCAACCTGATCCTGCGCCGGATGGGGATTGATACGGTCAACGAGTGGATGGACCAGCTCGGATTGCCCCAAACCCGATCGCTGGCATGGATAGGCGGCGCCAAGGTCAGCAAGGCACGATCGGCGGAATGGAACAAACGAGCCGATGGTTCCACCTATGGCATAGGTGTTTCCACTCCGCTGGAAATGGTGGACCTACTGGCTCGTCTGGACCGGGGCGAGATTGTCAGTCCGGAAGACAGCAAGGAGATTCTCGCCTTGATGGGACGACAACAAAACAAGGATGGGATTGGCCGCAACATGCGTGGGGCCCGCATTGCTGATAAACCGGGTGCCCTCGACCGCCTGCGCAGCGATGTGGGCATACTCACGCTGGGAAAAGAAAAGTTTGCCATGGCGGTGACCATTGACGACATGCCCTCCCCGCCCGACTGGACTCCGGACAATCCCGGCCTGAAAACCCTGTCCAAATTGTCTGAAGTATTGGTGGATGGCCTGAAGTCTGCCAAGCCGGTGCCCCTCGGGGAGAAAAAACCATGATGTTGTTTTTTGCCACTCTGCTGGCCATTGCGCAGCCTTCCAAACCGAACATTGTCTTCCTGGTCGCTGATGATTTGGGCTCGTTCGATGTTTCCTGGCGGGGTGGCAAGATTCCAACCCCGCATCTGGACAAGTTGGCATTGGCCGGAGCCAGGCTGGAGGCTCACTACGTGTTGCCGGTCTGTTCACCCACGCGCGCTGCCTTGCTGACCGGGCGGTACCCCATGCGCCACGGATTGCAGGAGGGGGTGGTCCGTCCCTGGGCCCAGTATGGTTTGCCGCTGGACGAACGGACCCTGCCACAAGCCTTGCGTGAGGCAGGATATGAGACAGCCATCACGGGCAAATGGCATCTGGGCCATTTCAAGCCGGATTACCTGCCAACTCGCCGCGGATTTGACCATCAGTACGGGCATTACATGGGGGCCATTGATTATTTCCGGCATGACCGGGATGGCGGGTTCGACTGGCATCGGGATGACAAGGCCTGCCGGGATGAGGGCTACAGCACCGACCTGATCGCCACCGAGGCCGCTCGGCTGGTGGAAAAACGGAATATCCAAAAGCCGCTTTTCCTGTACGTGCCGTTCAACGCGGTGCATACCCCGATGGATGTGGCACCCCGACACCGCGACCTTTTTCCAGAGTTGAAAGGGAACCGACGCAAATACGCTTGCATGCTGACCGCTATGGACGAGGGCGTGGGCAAGATCGTGGCTGCCATTGACCGGGCTGGCATCCGTGACAACACCTTGTTTGTTTTCACCAGCGACAACGGCGGGCCCAATCCTGGCCCGCTCACCGACAACGGTCCGTTCCGCGCCGGGAAAGGAACCCTTTATGAAGGGGGTGTGCGAGTGGCGGCGTTCGCCAACTGGCCCGGGAAAATCCCGTCTGGCCCCGTGGAGGAACCCGTTCATGTGGCTGATTGGTACCCGACCCTGCTCAAGCTGGCTGGTGCCCGATCCGATCAACCCAAACCGCCGGACGGCATGGACATCTGGCCTTTGCTCACCCGAAGTCAGGCAGGCCCCCAGCGGGAAATACTCATCAACACCACCGACAACGGCGGGGCCATCAGGGTGGGTGACCACAAGCTGGTGGTGGCCGCCAGGAAAACAGAACTTTTCAACCTGAAGCAGGACCCCGGTGAGAAAAACAATCTCGCCGAATCGGAACCAGCCCGTGTGAAGGACCTGTCCGAAAGGCTGGCGAAATACCGCAAGGAGGCCGTGCCCTCGTTACAAAAGCCCCAACCTGAAGGCTACAAGGCCCCCAAAATTTGGGGAGAGTTTGAGTGACGGCAAGAGTTCGATCCCTAAGAAAATAAAACAATTTAGCTATTTTTAAATTAGTAAATAATTTTTACCGGAGCCAAATCCATGGATAATTCCCAGCTTGCTTCGTTGCTGAATGAAATCTGCACTCTGATGGAATTGGCGGGGGAGGACAGTTTTCGGTCCGGGGCATTTGCCCGCGCCGCGCGAACCATCGAGACCTTGCCCGATAGCGTGGCGGCAAAAGTGAAAGATGGTTCCCTGGATACTGTTCCGGGTTTGGGCAAAACCCTGAAGGAGACGGTGACCAGTCTGGTGCATGGCGGCACCTGCGAGCAACTGGATGAGCTGAGGGCAAAAACTCCTCCGGGGCTGGTACAGATGCTGCGCATCCCAGGAATAGGCCCGAAGAAGGTGCGGGCGATGCACCTGGAGCTGGCAATCGACACCCTAGCCCAACTGAAAGAAGCCTGCGAAGCCGGCAAAGTGGCGAAACTCAAAGGATTTGGCGAGAAGACCCAGGCGAAGATCCTGGAAGGGTTGGCCTTCGTGGAGCAATCCAGCGAGCGAGTCCGGCTGGACCAAGCCCTGGCGGTTGCCGAACCCTTGGTTGCTGCTATATGCGCCATGGATGGCGTGCGGCATGCTGAGCTGGCCGGCAGCCTGCGTCGCCGGCGGGAGACGGTGAAAGACATCGATATCGTGGCCACGGTGGAAGATCCCAAGGAAGCAAACGCCATCTTGGAGGCTTTCACCCGATTGCCAGGCGTGGAACGCGTGGTGGGACAGGGAGAGACCAAGGCCAGCGTGGTCACCAAGTTGGGCCAAGGTACCAAGGCCATTCGCATCAACACCGACCTGCGTGTGGTGAGCACCCAGGCTTTTCCTTTCGCCCTGAATTATTTCACCGGCAGCAAGGAGCACAATGTCGCGCTTCGCCAGAAGGCGCAGTCGCTGGGATTGAAATTAAACGAGTATGGCTTGGAGGGTGAGGCGGGCCAAAGGAAGTGCAAGGACGAGCGCGCCATCTACAAGGCCTTGGGACTGGAATACGTCGAGCCTGAACTGCGCGAGAATACTGGCGAGGTGCAGGCAGCCCTGGAAGGCAAGCTGCCAGAACTGGTGAATATTGGCCAGGTGAAGGGCGTCTTCCACAACCACACCACCGCCAGCGATGGCATCCACACGCTGGAGGAAATGGCCGAGGCGGCCAGGGCACTGGGCTACC
>CAWUOE010000328.1:0-4485 GCA_963923355.1 uncultured Gemmataceae bacterium
CTTTCGGGATATTTCCCAATTGCTCGACAGCCTCAGGCAAGCCAAATTGGGCTCCAGCCAAACCTTCAACAAAATGCCCCCGTTGTACTTCCCCTGCCAATTCCAATTGGTCCAAGACCTTGTAAAGGTTGCTCCAGGTTGGTGATTCTGGAACTGTTACGGCCAGTTCCTTGTTTAAGATGCCAAAACGTTCCAGGAGAGCCATGGTCCAAGCGAGGGTTTCTTCCTCAGGCGTTGGCGCTCCCCAGGGAACTGCAGACCATCTTCCATCAAGTGATGTTTCCTCCATTTGATAGCTAGCCCTCAGTTTGGCCAGGCGAACGCGTTTGTGGACTGGAGCCTGAGTGTTTGGGGAGCTTCTGTTCGATTTTTGGAATTCTCTCAGGGGAGACAATCGATCGTTGGTGACCAAACCAGCCTGAACTAGTTCCATCAGACTTTCTGTCAGAGATGTGGAATCAGATCGCACCGGCGGAATCAACTCCCGTCCGAAAGACGGGCCTTTTTCTTGCAGGATGTTCAAGACGCTCCGTGCCGATTCTGACACCTTGGCGGTGCTGGGGGGCCCAAATTCAGAGATCTGGTTCGCATTGAAAAGTGCGAATGGGATGAACTGGTTTGAGTCCGCTCCACTGCCAATCCATACGCCATTACCAGAACTGGACCACTGGTCTATCAGTTGATTTGTCGGATTACTTATTCGGGATCGGATTATTCCTTTCTCCCAGATTGTCTCGGGCCATTTTTCAAAAGCAGTCTTCCCGGCAATCTCTTGAATGGTCGGGTCCTTCAGATTCAACTGTCCTGGGATCTTGATTTGTTGCCATTGAAATAGAAACTGGCAATAGTGGGTGATGGAAACCGGGGTGAATTCCCTCCGGGCGATGCTAAGAGAAATTTTGCGGGCTTGGTTCCATTTTTCCGGCATCGAGTAATCAACGGTGGACTGATTTCCATCAACTTTGCCTTTCAACACTTTTCCAGATTGTGCCCAACCTTCCAGGAGTTGGCTGGCCCATTCCCGGTTTATTGGATACCTGTCACAGAGTGAGTCCAGATTGACCAGGGTGTGATTATCCAAAAAACGAAGAATTATTTTGGTACCTTCTTCCACCCTCCTTTTTTCCTCTCCGTCAATGCGATTCTTCTGGAAAGCCGATTGATATTGATCCAGGTACTCGGCTGGAATGAATAGTTCTGGGGTTTTTGCAGATGGCTTGAACCGAACTACCGATCCTCTTTCAACCAGTTCATGTAACCAGGTTGAAACCACTCCTCGGCATTCGTTTTCTGCCAAATCTCCGAGGTTAAGCAACATGGTGGCTAGTTCGATGGATGAACGTGGAGGTTTTTTTTGAAAACGAATGTATTGGTCAACTTGGGAAATCGCGTCCGGGTGGATTGGGATCAACCCCCCGCGCCCCAAGTCGCCAACCATCTCTGCCAGTCTTTCCGTGTCCAAGCCGGACTGGTGGAATTCACCCCGCACATCATCGGGCTGATACATGTTTGCCGCGGTGAATTGCCAGTTGATTTCACGGCAGAACGGAGATGGAGAGTCTGCTTGCCTGAGGTGAATGGTTATGGATCCCGCTTGGATTTCCTCCAGCCATTCTTCGAGAGCCCTGATCTCCAGTTGATCGGAAAGGCATTCGCGAGCTGTTTCGTTAACCAGTGGAAAGCCAGGGATCTTACCGAGGATCTGGTACAGATCCTTTCCCCTCAGCCGTTGAAGCCAAAGGGGGGCCCTTCGTCCTTGAGCTCCTTTTTGGACCAGAAGAGCTCGCACGGCATTGTGGCGGAAACGGATTGCGAATAACGGGCTACCGGCCAAAGATTGTAAAATATCGCTGGTCAGTGTTTCTTTCTGTAAGAGGATTATCGGGTTTTCCGGGGTTCCTGCCATGTCACTCAGTCGAATCAAAACCCCGTCATCATGACTTGCGATTGCTGGTTGGTGGCCAAGTGTTTCCCGGTAACGGGATTCCAGGGCGAGTTGCAGGGTTCGATTGAACTTGCTGCCGAGTAAATTGATAATGGCGATCTGCCAATCGCCCAGGGGATCTCGCCATGTTTCCACCAGAGCCGCCTGGCGGTGAGGGATCATTCCAGTTTTGATCAATTGCCTCGTAATAAATCCGTAAAGGTGTCGGGCTCCTTGCCGGTCCAAACCGTGGTTTCTTTCCAGCCATTCCAGCCGGTCTGAAGCGTCGATACGGTCTAAGGCATCTTTCAAAAAACTCCCGAAGGCGCGCCCGACATGTAGTGACCTTCCGGGCCCTTCGCCCCGCCAAAAAGGTAAAACCGCAGAAGACCCCGGTGATGGGGTCACCAGAACCCTGTCCGGTTCAATCGAGCCGATACGCCAAACAGTCGTACCCAAAAGGAAGGCATCACCGACCCTGCGCTCATGGACAAATTCTTCATCCAGTTCGCCGACCCGCGACCCGTCGGGACCTACCACCAAAAAGTTACCCGTGTCGGGTATGGCTCCCCCACCAGCGATTGCGTTGGCTTTGGTTCCTGGAAGCGCTTCCAGAATTCCGAGAGTTCTATCGTGATGGATTTTCGGCTGCAGAGCGGCCCATACTCGCGGGCGGATTTTGGCATCATGGTTTTCGGTTTCTTCTCCTGAAGGGTAGTTTTGCGTGATTTGAAGGTATCTGCCGGAAACCATATCCAAGGTTTCCTCAAACAATCCGGTTGTCAGGTTTTGGTAGGGATAAGCCTTCCGAAAGCAGTCGTACAACTCCTTGACGGGCCAGCTATCCATGGCCACAGCGCTGACAATCTGTTGAGCCAAAATATCCAACGGATTGGGGGGCACCACCAAGGGTTCAACATCCCCTTGGGCCATCAAAGGAACCAAGGTTGCGCACTCAGCCAAATCCAAATCGGTTTTTGGCAATATTCTTCCTTTGCTGACCTGCCCAACCAGATGACCGGCGCGCCCGATGCGTTGGAGGGCAGAAGAAACGGACCCGGGTGATTCGACTTGGATCACGAGATTGACCGCGCCCATATCAATTCCCATTTCAAGCGAAGAGGTTGCGATCACCGCCTTGATGTTTCCGCTTTTAAGGGAATCTTCGATTGCCAGTCTTTTTTCCAATGAAATACTGCCATGGTGTGCCTGGGCTATCGGCTTCGCTGGATCATCGTTGATACCTGCGGTGATTTTCTCTGCGGACCTGCGATTGTTGGCAAAAACGATAGTGGAATGGTGGGAATTGACAAGGTCCTTGGTGCATGCGTGAATGGCTGGCCAGACTGACTCGGGCGGGGAAGAGTCGGGTTTCAAGTCAGATTGCGGCCAGATGATTTGAACATCCTGTTCCTTGCGGGTTCCACCGTCCAAAATTGCCACTGGGCGGGATAACAAAGGATTTTTTTCTTCTGAAGCTGTCATCAGGCCACCCAAAAATCGTGCCACCTCATCCAAGGGCTTTTGAGTGGCTGAAAGTCCGATTCGTTGCATTGGTGGGACGCCTTCTATTTTTTTGCCCGGCAATCCCATGCGGAGGGCCTCCAGCCTTTCCAGGAGCAGCGAAAGAAAAGCTCCTCGCTTGTTCGGACAGAGGCTGTGTATCTCGTCGAGAATCACTGTCTCAACGTGACGCAGGTTTTCTCGCCCTGCGGAGGTGAGCAACAAATGGAGTGATTCCGGGGTGGTGATCAAGATCTCCGGAGGATTTTGATTGAGGGCTCGGCGTTGTTCTGGTGTGGTGTCTCCTGTCCGAACTCCGGTCCGGATTGGGCGCAAGGTTTCTCCCAGTTGTTGTGCTTGATCAAGCACCCCGGTCAGGGGAACCGAGAGATTGCGGTGGATGTCATGATTCAACGCCTTGAGGGGCGAAACATAAAGAATCCTCACGCCAGGTTTTTCAGATGCAGGTGATTTCCAGATGCGATCGAGGCACGCCAGAAAAGCTGCCAAGGTCTTGCCTGAGCCGGTCGGAGCCAAAAGAAGTACGTTTTCCCCCGCAGCAATCCGCGGCCATGCAAGGGTTTGAATTCGGGTGGGAGAACCAATTTCACGCCGAAACCAGGCGTCCACTGGGCGGAGGAATAAAGCAGCCGCTTGGGCTTCATTGGTAGGGCTTTTTTTTCTTCTGTGCCCCTTTTTCATTCGAAGGCTCCTCTTTGGGAATATCTCGAATGAGTAGATGGGGGGAGGAAATGGCCGCCTTTTTCCTGCGATTTCCAGTCAACTACAACTTGTGGCAGTCTGGAAAAACTTTGGACGTTGTTGATTGGGGTAAAGCCACTGGAAGGCCAGGATGAATTGAATTCAGCTGCAGTTTTGCAAACAGTAGCACTCCTTCCGCTTGATGGAGGCGCAAACGGGGCGCAAAAGAAACCAGTTGGCACTGTCGAATTACCTAATGAGGGGCTCCCCGGCTGTCTGACATATGGGTGTCCTGGAGGCTGGGCCATAAATGGATTGCCTGGGTCAAATCTGAGAGCCTTTCTGGAGGAAGAACC
>CAWUOE010000329.1:0-4474 GCA_963923355.1 uncultured Gemmataceae bacterium
AGCGGCACTGGGGATGTTCCAGCGCCTGGAACCTTGACCGAGGTGATTGGCCCGTGATGAACAGCGTGTTGTTTTTTGCCCTGGTCCCCTGGTTGGCGCAGGCGGCTGAGCCGGTGCCAGACAAGTTGGTGGTGTTGACCTTTGATGATTCGAGCAAGTCGCATTTTACAGTGGCCCGGCCGTTGCTTTTGAAGCACCGGTTTGGTGCGACTTTCTTCATCACCGAGGGATTTGATTTTCCCACCAACAAGAGAGACTACATGACCTGGGAAGAGATCGCCCAGTTACACAAGGACGGTTTTGAGATCGGCAACCACACGGTGAGTCACCAGGGTGTCAGCGACAAGAACCTGTCGGACTTGCCAGCCCAATTGCGCGGCATTAACACGCAGTGCGAGAAATTTGGCATCCCCACGCCTGTTTCGTTCGCGTATCCGGGCAACGCCATCGTGCCGGGCGCGTTGCCGGTGCTCAAGGATCTGGGAATACGGTTCGCCAGGCGTGGCGGGGCACCTGAATATCCGTACCAGGAAGGGCGTGGATTTGCCTTCGAGCCTGGCAAGGACCATCCCTTGCTGTTGCCCAGCGCCGGTGACGCCCGTCCTAACTGGATGCTAGACGATCTGAAGCGAGCGGTGGGGCAGGCCCGCGATGGAAAAATCGCCATCCTGCAGTTTCACGGCGTGCCGGACACGGCGCATGCCTGGGTGAATACCGGCAAGGAGCAGTTTGAGTTATTTGTGGACTATCTGGCGAAGGAACAGTACAAGGTCATCGCGCTGCGAGACCTGGGCAAGTATGTGGACGGGATTCCGGTGCCGGCCAAACCGCTGGAAATTGTCGAACAGCGAAAAAAGGCTCTGGGTGGCACAGGAGCTAAGTGATCATTGCCGGGTTTGGTCGGCGAGGACGCGAAGCATTTTTTCGACAGCGCGGGCTTCGTTGACGCAGAAAAAACCGTCCCGGGTGATCTTCTTCTCCGAATCGTTTTCGGTGGAGAAAAGGGTTTCGCCGAAAATGACATCGCCATTTCCATCCATCCTTTGGACACGCTGGATGTTGCGCAGCCTGGCAGGGGTGTAGGAACTCACCAGGAAGGAGCCACGAACCATGCCCACCGCCACGGGCCCGGCGATGGAAGCGAGTAGGCCATCCCCCATGTAGCCTGCATTCAGGATGAGTGCCCGCTGGTCAGTGATGAGGTAGACCGTGTCCCTAGCGGCTTGACGCCGTTTGGCCCTGGCCCAGAAAGGGCTGAAGAACATGGCCAGACCCACGAGCAAAAAGGGGATGCCAAAGGCTCCGAACAAGAGGCGCTGGATATCGACCTGCCGAAAAGCAGCCCATCCCTTGTCGAAGATACCCACGGCTCCCGCGATCCAGAACAGTGTAAATGCGGTCCACGGGATGGCGAAGAGGGAAGGTGCCAGCATCCACCAGGAGAATCCGGCTGGGGGCCTGGGCTGGTCCAGCCAGAAGATCCGTTCGCCCGGATCCAATTCGGAGGAAACCCGGTCTCGGAGTATTTCAGGCAAATCCTCGAGTTGCATCCGCCGCTCCGGCCATTTGGCAGGGCCTACGATGAGTCATTGCATCATCAAACCGTGGAGCCAATCCGTACCGAGGGGCTGGAACCGACCAGCGTTCAGGTGGCTTTTTCAGGTATGTGCCCTGGTTCATTACCATCGGTGACCGAGGCATCTTGTGCGGGCCATTCGACCCTGAACAGGGTTTCCTGTCCCGGGATGGATTGGCAAGTGATTTTTCCTCCGTGGCGCTCCACGATTTCCCGACAAATGGCCAGGCCCAACCCCGTGCCACCCGGGCCACTTTCGGACCGGGCACGTGCCTTGTCAACGCGGTAGAACCGGTCGAAGATGCGCGGCAAGTCCTTTTCCGGGATGCCCGGGCCCTTGTCCCGCACTTTCAGGATCACCCTGCCCTCCTTGGTGCTGGTGGAAACCCGGACGCTTTTGCCGCCATGGGCGAGCGCGTTGGCCAGGAGATTTTGCACCAATTGGCGCAGCAGCACGGGGTCGCCTTGGACGCGGGCGGGACGGATGGCCCGATCGATGGCGGCGGGGTCGGGCATTTCATCGGCTACCGAGGCGACCAATTGGGCCATGTCCACCGGGGTATGCCGCAACCCCGGGAGCCCCGCATCGGCGCGGGCCAGTGTCAGCAAGCGTTCGACGAGATCCCCCATGCGTTCGGCCGACTGCTGGATCACCTTCAGCGCCCGGATGTATTCGGAACTTTCCCGTGGCCTGCTGAGTGCCAATTCCGCCTGGCCGCGGAGGACGGCCAGTGGGGTGCGCAGCTCGTGGGAGGCATCGGCCGTGAAGGCGGTCTGGCGTTTGAATGACTCATCGAGCCTGGAGAAAGTCTGGTTCAGTACCTGGGCCAGATCACGCAACTCGACATCCACGGTGGACGGGTCGATCCTGCCCTGGAGATTTTGGGCGGAGATCCCGGCGGCCGTTTTGGCGATGGTTTTCAGGGGCCTGAAGATCTGGCGGCTGATCCACCACTGACCCGCCAGCCCGAGGGCCATGATAGAAACGCCGGCCAGTAGCAGGTTGCGGTCCAGGGGCCAAAGTCTGCGTTGAACCGGTTCGAGGGGTGTGCCCACCAGGATGACCGTGCGTCCGGGACCCAGGATGGACAGCTCGCGGAAATCGCCGCTTTTTTCAAAAGAGGCCTGACTATCTGCCCATTCCGGGCATCCGACATCCCCGGGAAGGCCCTCGGACCGGAGCAAGGTTCCATCGGGCAACCAGACACCAAAATATTGTTCCTGCGAAATGCGTGATTTGGGTGGCAGTTTCAATTCCGCCAGCAGGCGCGCCCGCACTTCAGGGCGCATCCTGAGCGGTGGTGGCTGTCGTGACCCAGGCGGGGGCCAATCCTTGCCTTTTGCACCCGGCCTGCCGGGTGGCGGGCCCTCACCCGGCCAATCCGACCCGGGTGGCGGGAACGGCGGTGGCGTATTGAGCTCGCGGCTGGAGAACAACCGGAGTGTGGCATCGAGCGCAGCAGCGGAGGTTTCCAGTTCGCCATCGAGTTCAGCGACCAGTGACCGCTCGACCGACCAGTGGATGAACCAGCCGAAACCGGCCACGGTGGCCGCCAAGACCAAGGCGGACCAGAGCATGAGGCGCCAGCGGAGGGAGTGGATCATGGGGGTTCGGCCCCATGGTCTTCCACCTCGGCAAAGGTTTCCCCTTCCGCGGGGATACGATAGCCGTGGCCCCGGCGAGTCTGGATCAGGCCTTTGCCCAGTTTCTTGCGAAGGTGCGAGACATGCACCTCCACCAGGTTGGACAACGAGTCATCCTGCTCATCGAAAACGCGGTCGTAGATGTCGCTTTTGGTGACCAGTTCGCCGCGTCGCGAGGCGAGCAGTTCCAGGATCGCGTACTCGCGGGCGGTGAGCGGGATCAACTCGCCGCCGCGCCGGACAGACCGGGTGTTGGTGTCGATGGAAGTGTTTCCCAGATGGATGGCGGGGTTGCCCGATCCTTGCCGACGACGACCCAGGGCACGCACGCGGGCGAGCAACTCGGTCAGGGCGAAGGGTTTTACCAGGTAGTCATCCGCACCCAGATCGAGGCCCCTGACCCGGTCCTCGATGGTGTCGCGCGCGGTCAAGAACAGCACGGGGGTTGATTTCTCCCGCCTGAGATTGGCCAATATTTCCAAGCCGTCCATCCCCGGCAGCATGATGTCGAGGACGACAAGGTCGTAGGCCGTGGCCAGAGCCTTGTGGGAGGCGTCCAGACCCTCCTCAGCCCAGTCGACGGCGTGGCCGTCCTCACGCAAGGCCTGCACCACCAGGTTGCGCAGAGCCCGCTCGTCCTCCACCACCAAAATCCGCATGGGCGTTCCCCAACCGGGTTGGTCAATCGGCCAGCCCCTACAGCCTAGTACACCCGGGGTTTTCCCGCATGGAAACGGCGGGCGGGATTGCCCGCCCGCCGCCGGGTGTGGCAAAGCAATCCGCCGTCAGGGCTTCGCGGGCCGGTTCCTTTCCCGCGCGCGCAGTTCCATGGGGTCGGTCACCGGGTTGGCGGGCTCGTAGAAAACACCCTTGCGTTTCCCCTCGGGGAGGTGGTCGCGCATGGATTTGACCCGGGCCGAATGGCCCGCCAAGGCGGTTTGCAAGGTTTGGTCCCAAGTCTCAGGTTGACCGGCCGGGAGGGTAGCCCTGACTTCGCCGCCCTGTGCGAACTCATCGGGAAGCACCACAAAGGCGTCCTTTGCAATGGGCCCGGGAAGGTTTTTCAACCCTTGCAGGTCCTTGTCTTCCTTTGAACGCGCGTACTGCAACCTGCCAACCCATTGGGGGCTCCAGGCCAATTTTGCCAAAGCGTCCACCATTGTCTGATCAGCGTCCTTGGGTAGAACCACCAACGGCAGGCTGTCGGCGGCAGCCACGGTAATGGCCAGCGGGACACTGGCGGCAAGGGGCAGC
>CAWUOE010000330.1:0-4443 GCA_963923355.1 uncultured Gemmataceae bacterium
ATCGCAAAACCACGCTTACTCGAGGAACCCCAAGCGGCCTTTTATTGCTGGATGGCCGAACAAGGCAACCGGATTGAATTGGGTCCAGGCACAACCATTTTGGTGGTAGACGTTGGAGGGGGCACCACCGACTTCAGCCTGATTGAAACCCGTGAGGAAGATGGGGATATCGCTTTCGGTCGAAAAGCGGTCGGCGACCACCTGCTTCTTGGTGGTGACAACATGGACATGGCGCTTGCCAGATTTGTTGAGGGAAAAATCAAAGGCTCCAGCCAAATTTCACTTTCACAATTCCAAAGCCTGATTCAGCAATGTCGTTTGGCAAAGGAAAGAATCCTCAGCGAGGTTTCCACGCAGCTTTTCAACATTCAACTGGAGGGTAAGGGTCGTTCGTTGGTGGGCGGAAACATCACATTTGGAATTCAAAGATCCGACGTATTAGCCATAGTTCTTGATGGATTTTTCCCCCTCTGCTCCCTGCAAGATTCCCCACAAGAACATCGTCGGCAGGGGGCCATCCAAGTTGGCCTTCCCTATGCCCAAGACCCGGCCATCACCAGGCATTTGGCAAGGTTTCTCAACCATCACGGGCTCGAGGAAAATCCACCAGATGCACTCCTTCTCAATGGAGGCTGCTTTCACTCCGAGGAATTAAGGAACAGACTGACTAAATTTTTTGAAATTAACTACCCAGACAAAGCCGTCCGAATGTTGTCTTTGGGTTCTGTGGATCGGGCAGTATCCAGGGGGGCAGCTTACTACGCCTGGCTGATTCAATCCGGAAAAAAGGCGATTCGATCTTCGGCAGCCAAATCTTATTATCTGGTTCTGGAAGAGGGCCAAAGCGACAAATCCACGGTACTATGCGTCCTTCCAAGGGGCAGCATTACCGATATGGAACACCCAGTCAAACAGCACCAATTCACGCTAAAACTAGGTACCCCTGTCCGGTTCCCACTGTTATCCAGCACCACACGCATGGATGACGAAGTCGGCTCATTAATGGAAGCCCCAAAAAGTCAATTTCATTCATTACCCGCACTCCAAAGCGTTTTAACTGGAGGAAGAAAAGCAGGCCAAAAAACAACCAAGGTCCATTTGGTTTCCAAATTGACCGCCGTGGGAACCTTGGATCTTTACCTTTTGGATGACAATGGAAATCGTTGGCATCTCGATTTCAATCTTCATCGGGAAATTTCCCCAGCCGCAGGAAAACCAAATCCACAGACCACCACTTGTGCTATCCCGGAACAACTTGTCTCCGAAGCAATCGTAAAAATCCAAAGCGTCTATCCAGCCGATTCAAACCATTCAGAGGAAACTCCAGCAGAATTAACCAAAGATCTGGAGCGAATCCTTGATTCAGGGCGGGAAAACTGGTCTGCCACTCTTTGTCGACATTTGTGGGCACCTCTTCAAATCGGTTCCAACAGCCGACGGCTTTCACAACCCCACTTGAGTCGTTGGTACAACCTTTCGGGATGGGTTCTTCGGCCTGGATTTGGCCATCCCCAAGACCCACACTTTGTGGAACAACTGTGGAAATCCCTTCACGCACCACCCAAAGGCCAAAGCGGTATACGCCAGCCAGAAGGGGGCCCGGAGCTTTGGATCCTTTTGCGACGAATCGCTGGTGGCTTGGTGGCCGGAAAGCAAATCCAGGTCATGGAACGTCTGAAACCTTTTCTAATCCCAAGCAAATCCAAGGCACTCTTCAAGCCAACACAAGCAGAACTTATGGAAATGTGGCGGTGCGCAGCCAGCCTGGAAAGAGTCGGTCAGGGATTCCGGCAATCCCTGGCCGATACCCTCCATCGTAAAATCATTCAAAAACCCCAAGAAGCTTCTGGTTGGCAAATCTGGTGCCTCGGGAGGCTGGGCGCACGATTTCCGACTCATGGAACGATTACAGCCATTTTGCCCAGGGAATCCGCAGAAGAATGGATTAAATCCCTATTACCAATTTCTCCAAGTTCCGAAACCGAGGGTAGAAATCTGGGATTGGCCTTAATTCAAATGGGACTGGTGACTTACCAACCTCAATTGGACATTGCAGAAGCAACAAGGGACCTAATACATGAAAAAATCAAAGAATTGAATTGCCCTGAATGGATGATCGGGATGCTGCATGGAAAAGAGGCTCAAAACAGCCGACAAATCGCTGAAGCAAACCTTGGGGAATCGATCCCTTTGGGCTTAAATCTGGCCCAAGGCTGAAACGCGTTCCTGATCATGGCCAAACAATCATATTTCTTGCCTGCTGATAACGCCTCAAAGTTTTGTCCACAATATCCTTCGGCAATTCTGGCGGAGGAGATTGCTTATCCCATTGAGTGGTTTCCAACCAGTCGCGCATGAATTGTTTGTCAAATGAAGCAGGTGACTCACCGACCCTATACTCTTCCGAACTCCAGTAACGAGAACTATCTGGTGTGAGAATCTCGTCTATCAGCAACACTTTTCCATCCAAAATGCCAAATTCAAATTTAGTATCGGCAAGGATGAGCCCCTTCCCTCCGGCATAAATAGACGCCCGCCGGAATATATCCATCGATCGTTGCCTGAGGTGGGATGCCAATTCAATCCCCAAAGCCTTTTCCAACTCCGAATAGGTGATGTTGATATCGTGACCTGTCTCCGCCTTGGTGGCTGGCGTGAAAATAGGTTCAGGCAACCGGGATGCCTGCTTCATTCCGGGTGGGAGCTTAATACCCGCGACCTCCCCGCTCTCCCTGTACTCTTTCCATGCCGAACCAGCCAAGTAGCCACGCACAACACACTCAAACGGAATGACCTCCGTTTTTTTCACCAGGATGGCACGGCCAGCCAGCATTCCAACATGATCGGAAAAGGGAATCCCCATTTCGGAGGGATCCGAGGAGATCAATTGTTCTCCCACGCCTAAAAATTGGAACCAAAACAAGGACATCTCCGTGAGGATTTTACCTTTCCCAGGAATTGGATTGGGCATCACCCAGTCGAATGCACTGATTCGATCCGTGGCAATCATTACCAACCGATCACCCAAGTCATACAGGTCCCGAACCTTTCCACGTTTGCACTGGTATCCGACGAATTCTGTTTTCAACAGAGGTTGCATAGCTTTTTCCGCCTTTTCCAAAGGTCCATTAACTTTGCCTGTCGAGCAACGCTTTGGCACATCTTGTTTTATAATTGCCTGACCAAGATACGAGGATGAAGATGTCCAGAAGCAAACCCATCCATTTTTTCTTAGATAAAGACACGGATGGGGCCTTACATTTACGATGGAACTCCCCTGCCACAGAGAATCATGTTCCTAATTCACTGGACATGGATTCCCTGAAACAGTTGGAGACGATTCTCGACCAAATACTAAGGGCTCCATGTCCCGCCTTGGTCATCCTGAGCAGTGGCAACAACCGGGGTTTTGGTTCAGGCTTTACAAAAAATTTCCTCGCAAACAACCCATCAGATGAACTGCTAATTGCCTCCGAAACCTTGCAGCGATGCTGCCAAAAGATCGGGCAAATACCCAGTCCGATCATCGCGGCTGTCTCAGGCCCTTGCCTGGACGAGGCTTTGGAAATTGCACTTTGCTGTGATTACCGAGTTTTCTTTGATTCCCCAAGGACCTGGACAGGCTTCCGCTCTACCGAAAGGCACTGGTATCCCTCTTTCACCGCCATAATCAAAACGTGTGACCTTCTTGGCATGGAACGAGGTTTTAAGCTGATCACTTCCAGCATCCTGTTGCAGGCCAAAACAGCACTTCAGTGGGGGCTCGCGGATTCTGCACCCAAATCTGAACAGGAATTACGCAAAGAAATTGGCTTTTTGAAGGGGAAGGCACTCAGCCGGGGAAAGGTTTCCAGCCCCCTTCCCAAAAATTGGGTTCGTCGCTTTCTCCACACCAATTCCGTGGGACGCAAATGGGTAGCCAAGGGGCTGACCCGGTGGCTAGACAGAATCCTTCCCCATGAATCTCCGTGGAATGGATACCTAGGTTCAGCCCTCAGTGATTGCGCCGCTGGTGGGAATCCCTCCCTATCCAAAACGCCACAACTGTTTAAACTTGCAGTCAAGAACCCACTCACAGAAAAAAGTCTATTATTTAATCATGCCTTTGACCGTTGGTCCGATTCCCAAACAAGGCAACCCCCAGAAACCATTCAAAGGCTGTTTTGCGATTCCTCTGAAATCTCCAACCACCCGATTCTCCGCATACTTCAAAGCAAAGCCGTACCAATCGAATCAAATTACCACGATTCACAACTCTCCGGATGCAGGATGGAAGGATTAGCTACTTGGAAACAGATTCCAACCCAACAAAATAAGACCCCAAGGGCTGACCAAGATCTTGCGAAAATCAGTTTGTCATGGTTTCAAGGTCCCAACTGCCTAGAACAAGCTTTCTTATGGGGGCCATTCCAACAAAGCACCCGCTTTTACGCCGCTCTTGAA
>CAWUOE010000331.1:0-4419 GCA_963923355.1 uncultured Gemmataceae bacterium
AATAAACCCGTCCGACCGACTGGCCGATAAGGGATAAACGCCGACAAGGATCGTCGGCTCCCCCAGGCGGGGTTTATGCCTTCCGGTTGGAAAACGCCCATGGAACGGGGTCAGTTGGTCTGGATCATGATCACGGGTGGATTGCTGATGCTGGGGGGCGGAACCCTCAAGGCGGCCACTCCCTCCCAGCAGGTCGCACAAGCCACCCTGCTGCGCTAATCGCTCGGTTGCCCCTCACACCCATACCCCATCCCGCGGTCCGGGGTGGGGTTTTTTATCCCTCCCGGCGGGGCGATCTCACTCCGCCACGCTCCAATCCGTGAACTGCGCACCGCGCCGAACCTCCCGGTACAGCGTGTCCCGCTCGCGGGGCTCGCGACCGGCCTCGGTGATCAGGTGGCGGATCTCCTGGATCTGCAATTCCTGCGGTGTGTCCGAACCGGCTTCGTGATAGATCTTCTCGTGCACCACGGTCCCGTCGATGTCGTCGGCCCCGTAGGAAAGCGCCACCTGCGCTGTCTTGATTCCCAGCATGATCCAATAGGCCTTCACATGCTGGAAATTGTCCAGCATCAGCCGGCTGATGGCCATCACCCGCAGGTCCATGATGCCCGAGGGCTTCGGCATGTGGGCCATGCGGGTGTTGTCGGGGTGGAACGCCAGTGGGATGAAAGTCTGGAAGCCCCCCGTGCGGTCCTGCAGGTCGCGCAGCGCCAACAGGTGGTCGATCCGGTGCTCGGCCTCCTCATGATGCCCGTACAGCATGGTGGCGTTGCTGCGAAGGCCCAGCCGGTGGGCTTCCTCATGCACCCTTAACCAGGTGGAGGCGTCCGCCTTGTGCTCGCAGATCTTGCCGCGCACCACCGGGTCAAAAATCTCCGCGCCGCCACCCGGCAGGCTGCCAAGCCCCGCCTCTTGGAATTCACCTAGCAGTTCGGCCACCGGTTTCCCCGTGATCCGCTCGAACCAGTCCCACTCCACCGCGGTGTAGGCCTTCAGGTGAATCTGCGGATACTCCCCACGCACCAGCGTCAGGATGTCGCGATACCACTCGTAGGGCATCTTGTTGTGCAGTCCACCCACGATGTGCATCTCGGTGCAACCGCGCCGCTTGGCCTCGCCTGCCCGGGTGATGATCTCGTCATCAGCCATGCGGTAGGCCTTCGAGTCCTTCAGGTCGGCGCGGAAGGCGCAGAAGGTGCAGCGGTAGGCGCACACGTTCGTGGGGTTCAGGTGCACGTTGACGTTGTACCAGCCCACGTTGCCGTTTTTCCGCTCGCGGACCAGGTTGGCCAGCTCCCCCAGAAAGTTGATATCGCCGTGGCGTTCCAGCAGCAGGCCATCCTCCCGGCTGAGCCGGTCTCCCAGCTCCACCTTGCGGGCGATGTCGCCCAGCCCGGGGTGTCCCGCCTTGCCCACCGCCTCCAACACGCCTGCTGGCATCCGCCACTCTCCTCGCTGCCCGGCCCGCCCGTTTTCCGCACTCTCACTCATCTATAGTTTCAGGCGGGCGCGGGGCGTTCCGGTCACCCGCTTGGAAACGGTCCAGTTGCCGGCGGTAGTACACCCGCCGGGGCTCCAGGGCCAGCGCCCGCTTCTGCGCGTCTATCGCCCCCGGTGTGTCGCCGTTCTGGAACCGGGCCTCCGCCAAAGTGTCCCAATACCCCGCGCTTTGCGGGCTCAGGGCGGTCGCCTTGGCGGCATGCTCCACCGCCCGGGGCAGATCCCGCTTGCAGCAGGCCATCAGCCACGCCGCCGAGTTGCGCGCCCACGCGCAGTCTGGATGCGATTTCAGCAGGTTCTCGTGCGCCGTCAGGCTCTCCTGATACAACGCGTCCGCCTCGGCCTTCTTGCCTCGGCGCGTCAGCTCGTCCAGCATCAGGATGGGCAGCTCCACATCCCGCGGCATCAGCTTCTGGCACAGCCCCATCTCGGCCTTGGCTCCATCCAGGTCCCCCTTGGCCAGCAGGGCCCGGGCCTTCAAACGATGCACCTGGGCCGGCACCGCGACATAGGCCGAAGGGAAAACGAAACTCACTTGGCGGGACAGGCACCGCAGTAGGCTCAGCTCCTGGTAACGGGCGGCTTCGCCGAATTCCTCGCGCCGCTCGGCGTCCTGCGCCAGTTGGCGGTAGGCGTTGCCGGACTGGTAGGTGCCCGGCGTGCTCACCGCCATCAGCACCTTGCCATGGCGCATCGCCTCCTCCTGCAGGCCCCGCTTGGCCAGATTGGTCACCAGGGTAGACCGCACCGCCTCGTCACCCAGCGGCAAACGCACGCTCAGTTCCACCAGACGTTTCGCCTCCGCCTCCATCTCCCCCGCTTTGGGCGATCCGGCCGCGCCGCGGGCCGCCATGGTCAGCGCCTTCGCCTGCAGGATCCACGCCAGGGCGTTCTCCGGTTCGCGCTCGCAGGCGATCTTGTAACTATCCAATGCCTGGGCCCAGTTCCCCTTGGCCGCCTGCAGGTCCCCCTGCATGATCGCCACCAGCCCGCGCTGACCCCCTTCCAGCAACCGCCCTTCCCATTCGTCCAGGCCCGCCTTGCGCGCGGCCTCCGCGGCCACCAGCCGCAGCCCGTCATGGCCGGGCTGCTTTTTCAGCGCCTTCTCCACCCCCTTCAGTTCACCCTCCAGCTTCTCCCGGGCCAGCCGCCCGTTCAGCAGGCCGATCATGGTCTTCAGGTGGTGCTCATAGGGCACCTCGGGCTCCAGGTTGCGCAGGTGCTGCCACCAGATCTCAGCATCGCCCTGGTTCTCCGAAAACAGTCGCATGAACAGCCGGGTCCGCCAGCCATCAATGCTGCCCAGGCGGAAGATGTTGGCCGCATGCAGGCAGGCCTCGTCGGTCCGTCCGGCCAGTACCTGCTGCTCGATCAGCGCCTCGTACCAGACCGGCTCGGCGCCGGCCTGCAATTGCGCCGCATACTGGTCGAACAGCGCTGCACCCTTTTTCTTCTCCCCCAGCAGATACAGCGTCTTCGCCTCCAGCAGATCCAGCAGGGGCTGGTCATGGCGGTTGTCCTTGCGCGAGTCGGCCGCCAAATCAAACGCCTCCTTCAGGCGCATCTGCGCGGCCAGGATTTCGAATGCAGCAGGCCGGGCGTCGCTGCGACCCAAAATGTTGATCGCCTCGCCGGACATGCCGTTGAGGAACAGCACGCGCGCCGGGTACGGCACCCGCTCCCCCTCGCTCTCCCGGCCAGCCTGCTCCAAAAGCTGCTTGACCGCCTCGTCAAAACCGGCCTTGTCCCCCGCCAGCCGCGCGAAGGTGGCCTTCATGCCCAGCTTTTCCCCCGGGTCATTCTCATCCCCGGGGCTGATTGTGTTTAAATCGGCCCAGTTCGACTGCTCCATCAGCAGCGACATCAGCAGCATCTTGCTGTTCGTGGTCTCGCCCTGCTGGCCGAAACGGTTGACATCCGGCGGGGCCACCTTCACCAATTCCTTCGCGGCAGCGACTGCGGCGGGCCCGTTGCCCGAGGCGCGCGCCAGCCACGCGGTGGCCTCCAGCAACCGTTTTTTCTCCCACCCTTGGAAGGGTGCCTCTTTCCGTGTGATCTTCTCCAACCAGATTTTTTCACGGCCGGTGGCCATGGCCCAGCCGGCCAGCACCGCCTGACCGCGTTGCCCATGCTGGCCCACCAGCAGCACCAGATCCTCCAGCGCCTTCTCATCCAGGTCTTTGACCCGGTACAGCCGCATCAGCGAACCGGGCAGGATGCCTGCGAACTGGTCCACCATCTCCCGGCGGACCGCCGCATCCTCCTGTGCCAGCAGCCGCTGCAGCGCCCGCAGCCCCTGGTTGCCCAGGTCCAGGAATTTCCGCATGATCGGTCCGCGCACCGAGGCATCGGCGGCGCTGTACTCGGCTGCCAGGTCGATCACCTGCTTGGGTGAATCGGGATATATCCCCAGCCGAAACCGGCCCAGAATCTCCTCCGCCCGGCGGCGAATCTCCACATCCTCGCTGGTGAGGGCTTTTTTCAAGGCCTCCTCAGCGGCCAGCCCGGCCCGCCACAGGCTGTCTGCCGCCTTCTCACGGATTTCAAAATCGGTATCGCCCAGTTGCTGGATCCACTGGCTGATCTGGGCCGGCTGCGGCGCCTTTTTCCCGCCGTCCTCCTGCCAGACCCAGGGCACCGACCAACCGGCGGCCGCCACCGCCATCCCCAACATCACGGCAGTGCCATATCGGCGCATGCGCATTCCTCCCGCCCGGGCCATCCATGCCGACTGCCGGCCCGCCACAACGGGTTTCAGGGCCCTCGGTCACCCAGATTCAGTCTAGCCCACTGGACCGGTTGTTTGGATACCAAGCTGCCAACCCTGGATGCCCCGCCTTACCGGGAAAACAAGTAGGTTTATCAAGGTCAAACCCCGCCACCCGGTGTTCACTGGCCAATTACTGGCTGAAATCC
>CAWUOE010000332.1:0-4413 GCA_963923355.1 uncultured Gemmataceae bacterium
GCTCCAGGCGGCACGGGAAGCGGCTGGGCGCGGCGACCAAACCACCGCTGCCGCCCTGCTGGAGGCTGCCAAGCAGGCCAACCAGCGCCTGCAAACAGCCGGAGGGGTGCGGGTCTCCGCCTGATCCGGAACTTGCCGGCCTGAAAATTCAGGGTCCTTACCGGCTGCAAAGGCCTAATAGTTAGTGGTGGAAAGACCCGAAAGGGAGCCCCGCCACGGCTTTTGTCGTTGTCCGGTGGTTGCTTTTTGGGTTGGATGAAATCAGCATCCATGCCCGAGGAGCTGCCTGCCATGAGCGAATTGGCCCTAGCCGAGGAGACCCTCGACAAGGCCCTCAAGGACCCGGTTTTCAAGGAAGAGATCCAGAGGCTCCGGCAAACCGACAACACCACCAATTGGCTCTACCTTGCCAGGGCCTGGTTTTTCGTGGTTTTGGTCTTTGCCGGCGCGGTCCTTTTCTATCGCGAGCACGCCCAATGGGGCCTGCATTGGGCCTGGTGCATTCCGGTTTATGTGCTGGCCGTCATCGCCATGGGTGCCAACCAGCACCAGTTGACGGGCCTGGCGCACGAGGGCTCCCATTTCATCCTGTTCAAAAACCGGATGCTCAACGAGCTGATCAGCGACATCTTCTGCATGTTCCCGATGTACAGCAACACCCACCTGTACCGGCTGCAGCATCTGGCCCATCACCAGTTCGTCAATGACCCGGAACGAGACCCGGATGTTTTCCAGATGCGGAAAAGCGGTCACTGGCTGAATTTTCCGGTCACCAGGCAGCGTTTCATCGGGTTTTTGCTTAGCCAGTTCTGGATCCCGAACGTTCTGAAATTCATGCTGGTGCGGGCGCAGTTCAGCGCCACCGGTTCGGGTGACAGCCCCTACCACAAGCCGGGTGCCGTTCCCGACTACACGGCGGTGAATATCGGCATCGCCATGGTGTTCGGCAACGTGGCCATGATCGCGCTGGGCCTTTATGTGCCCATGTTGTTCGAGGGATTTGGTTGGGTGCGCTGGCTGGCCCTGTCGCCCGCGGTGCTGGCGGTGCTGGCCTGGGTGATCTTCCCGAACATGCCCGATCGCTGCTTCACGGGCGCCCGCCTTCATCCTCCGGTCAGGCCGGCGCTCTCCATGGCTATCCGCATCAGCGAGATCATGCTGATCTGGGGTTCATTCACACTGTGGGCCGTGTTGGGTGACTGGCGCGCCCCCCTTTACTATGTCGCCCTGTGGATCGTGCCCATCTTCACCTCGTTCAGCTCGTTCATGATGCTGAGGCAGGTGGTTCAGCACGGCAACGGTGGACGCGGCTGGATTTCCAACACGCGGGTTTTCGAGGTCAACCCGCTGTTGCGTTACGCGGTTTTCCCCACCGGCATGGACTACCACCTGCCCCATCACCTGTTCGCCTCCGTGCCCCACTACCGGTTGCACGGCCTGCACACCCTGTTGTGCCGGTACCCGGAATACCTGCGGCATGCGGTGGAGGTGCATGGCTATTTCACCTCCCCGGAGCGTCCGCAGGTCCACCCGACCGTTGTGGATGTGCTGGGCCCCGAGTGGAAGCCAGGGAAGCAAAGAATCTACATCGACAACAGCGTGCTCGAAGGCATGGATGTGGATGACAAGGACGAAATCCTTGCCGAGGGGAAAAAACTCAGTGGCATGGTGAACTGATTCCCAAACTGAAAAACGAGAGGGGGTGCGGATTATGATCCGCACCCCCTCTCGTTTTTCTGCAAACCTCGGTGCCTGTCAGGTGAGTTCCACCGACCAGTAGGCGTTGTCAAGGAAGGTCTTCCACGACTCGTACTTCGAGTTGGTCAGCTTCTGGTTCAGCATCGGACTGCGCTTGGGCTTTTCCGGCCGACGGATCAGGGCCATGTTGGCCTGCTTCGGGGTGCGGCCGCCCTTGCGCACATTGCAGGCCACGCAGGCGCAGACAATGTTTTCCCAGGAGCTTCCTCCACCCTGGCTGCGCGGCAGGACATGGTCCAGGCTCAGCTCGCTGGTGGGGAACTTCTTGCCACAGTATTGGCACAGGTTGTTGTCGCGGGCGAAGATGTTGCGTCGGTTGAACTTGATCGCCTGGCGCGGCATCCGATCAAAGCCCAGAAGGCGGATCACCCGCGGCACCTGAATCTCGCTGGAAACCGTGCGGATCCAGTCGTCATCGGCCTGCCGGAAATGCCGGGAGCGGAATTCGCTCACCTCCCGCCAGCTCTGGAAGTTGTAGGTCAGAAACTGGCCGTCTTCCGGATGCACCACCTCCGCGGCATCCTTGCAGAGTAGCGTGAAAGCCCTTTTGCACGAGACCACCTGGATCGCCATGAAATGACGATTCAACACCAGGACACTGGCATCCAAAGGATTCAGCAACGCGGTCATTCACGGTCCCCCAGCAATGCTGTGGGATCCACACCGATGACGGCCCGTCAGAAGGAGCGGAGGGGGCCGGCAAGGGTTGCGGGCCATTCCATGGCCCGGGCAGGTTGTGCGATTCCGCGGCAAAGGTCTCAAGGCGCGGAACCAAGCCCCACCCGTATCCCGACCGAAGATCTTCCTTTATGATACCAGCGGATCGGGTGGCCATGCAAGCAGGCGGGCCCCGAAGGGCAGGATTCTAAGCACTTTCAAACCCTTCCTCTCGGCCGGTTTCCCTGGGAACCGGTGGCCCAAATCAGCACACTCCATGTCCACACCCAAGCCGGACAAATCTGGCCAACCTCGCGCGGCAGGGCCCGCCACATCGCTGGAGGAACAGCGACTGGGAGAGTGGCTGTTACGCAACCTGCTGGTGGACAAGGATGAATTGGAACTGGCTTCTCCCCGGCCGGGTGATCCTTTGGGTGCCGCATCCTTGGTGCAGCGTTTGCGGCTGCGGGGTTTGATCACCACCCATCAGGCCAGTCGTTTGGCTGACTCCCTGGACCGGTTGTTGGGCCAGGGAATTCCCGGGTACGAATTGATAGAACGCATCGGGCAGGGAAGCACTGCCCAGGTTTTCAAGGCGCGGCACTTGGGGACAGACCGGCTGGTGGCCCTCAAGATCATGCCCAACCGTGCCGGCGGCCCGGCGGCGGAGGTTCAAAAATTCCTGAGCCTTTCAAGGGCTTGGGCCCGCCTTCGCCACCCCCGCATCGTTCAGGTGCTCGATGCGGGGGAAAGCCCATTCCCATTCTGCGCCTTGGAGTATTTGCCGGTTCCATCGATGGAGCGTGACCCGCGCGTGGTCAAGCGGGCTGCCCCCCTCACAGAACGGGAATTAGCCCGTGCCGGGATGCAGGTGGCGGAAGCATTGGGCTGCCTCCATGGCAAGGGGGTGGTCCACCGCGACATCAAGCCCGCCAACCTGTTCATGCTGGAGGACGGCGCGATTTTGGTGGGGGACCTTGGGCTGGCCCTGTGGAACGGGGTGGACCCGCACCAGGCACGCGAGCGTGGATTGGCCTTGGGCAGTCCGTATTACATGCCGCCTGAGCAGATCTCCAACGATGCCCCCCTGGACGGAAGAGCCGATTTGTACGCCCTCGGCATCACCCTGTTTCAGTTGGCGACCGGCAAGGTGCCTTATTCGGGAGACAATCCAGACCAGGTCTATCAGCACCATCTCGAGTCCCAGGTTCCCAGACTGTCTCAGAAACGCCCGGATCTGTCCCCCGCGTTGTGCGAGACCGTTTCCAACCTGATGGCCAAGGACCCACGTCACCGCCCGGCATCGGCCGAGGTGGTGGTGGAGTTGTTGGGGAAAATCGAGGCACGGGCCCGCCTGGACGGGTCGGCAAAAGCTGGGCGCTAGGGCAGGCTCCAGTCCACGGGCGGTTGCCCTCTCTCCCTCAGCCAGGCATTAGCCCGTGAAAAGGGTCTGGAACCAAAAAAACCCCGGTAAGCGGAGAGGGGGGAAGGGTGGGCAGCAAGCAGGGTGCCGTGAGGTTCCTTCACCAGCGGCTCCGCCAGTTTCTTGGCGGGTCCCCCCCAGAGCAGAAACACAATTGGGTGGCTTTGGGCCACTACCACCCTCAATACCGCCTGAACCACCGTTTCCCATCCCTTTCCGGCGTGTGAATGTGGCTCGCCTTGCCGGACTGTCAACACACTGTTGAGCAACAGTACACCGGAACGAGCCCATCGTTCCAGGCTACCGTTGTTGGGGAGTGAATGGCCCAAGTCGGCATGCCATTCCTTCAGAATGTTGCGAAGGGAAGGGGGAAACGGCGTTCCGGGGGAAACAGAAAAACAGAATCCATGGGCCTGCCCCGGCCCGTGGTAAGGATCCTGACCAAGGATCACAACCCGCGTACCGGCGGGGCAGGTCTGTTCCAGGGCGCTGAACCGTTCACCGCGTGGTGGCAAAACGGGATGGACGGATTCTTCCCGTTCTAAAAAGCCTTCCAGTGCTGTCAGGTGTTCATT
>CAWUOE010000333.1:0-4413 GCA_963923355.1 uncultured Gemmataceae bacterium
GGCCGATGGCGCGGGCCGCCAAAAGCCACCCGACCAAGGGAGAGACAACAGCCACGGCCAATCCGCCACCCAAAAGCAGGCGCTGGATCCGGGTCAGATCTTCGGCCAGAAAGTCGAGGTTGGAGCCAACGCGCACCCGAAGCTTGCCCGCGGTTTTCTGGGCCACGCGGAATCCGAGGAATTCCTGCGGTCCGTCCCGCAGATCCTCCGGTCCCAGTTGGGTTCCAAGCGGCACCTCACCTCCATCAGCGAGGAGGGCACCCGACACCCACACCTGGGCGAACCAGTTCTGTGACTCATGGCTGGTGGCCTTGCGGACCAGCTCCTTACGCAATTCGGAGGGATCGGGATTGGAGGCGACAAACTGCTCCAGTTCCCGGCAATCTTCCAACAGCACTTCTTCCAGCTCGCGCTGCAGCAGGAAGCGCATGCCCAGATAAAGCACCACCAGCAGGCAAGCCACCAAGACAACCAGCACACCCGCATTCCAGAAGGCGAGCTGGAAGCGCAAGGAGCGTGTCAGTCGCTGCAAACTGGACGGCATGCCGGTTTCCAGCCTAGGCGGCTTTCAAGGCGTAGCCGCGGCCGCGGATGGTCTGGATGACCCCTTCGGCACCAGCCTGGGAAAGCTTGTTGCGGAGCCGATTGACATGGACTTCGATGACGTTGGTCACGCCTTCCCACTCGCCTTCCCAAAGGTGCTCGCAGAGCATCTTGCGCGTCACCACCTGACCGGCGTTGCGCATGAGGATCTCCAGCAGGCTGAATTCGGTGGGGGTGAGCTCGACATGATTGCCCGCGCAGGTCACCCGGCGGTTGGTCAGGTCCAGGTTGACCAAGCCGACCGTCAGCGTGGGGGCCGGCCTGTCAGTGCTGCGCCTTCGAACGGCTTCCAGCCGAGCAAGCAGTTCAGGGAATGCAAACGGTTTGACCAGGTAGTCGTCCGCACCCTCGCGCAAGCCGGAGACCCGATCATCGACCGAGCCGAGGGCGGTGAGCACAACCACCGGTGCGCGCACCCCGGCTGCGCGCAATCTCCGCAAGACATCGAGGCCGGTGATTTCCGGAAGCATCATGTCGAGGACAATGGCATCGTGGCGCTGGCTAAGGCCCTCCTCCAGGCCGGCTTTGCCATTTTTGGTCCAGGTGCAGGTGTGGCCCGCATCCTCCAGGCCCCGGGTGACCGCCTTGCCGATGACGGGATCGTCCTCCACCAGCAGGATGCGGAAGGTGGAGCCGGTGAACTTTTCAGCGGTTTCGGCCGTGGCGCTCATAGTCCGAGTTCCTTCAACTGCCGGGGTTCGACCGGGGAGGGAGCCCCGGTCATCTGGTCGCGTGCCCGCTGGTTCTTGGGGAACGCGATCACATCGCGGATATTGGGCGTGCCGACCAGCAGCATGGCCCAACGGTCCAGGCCGAGGGCGATGCCACCGTGGGGCGGGGCCCCCAACTTGAGGGCGTCGAGCAGGAAGCCAAATTTCTCACGGGCCTGTTCCGGTTCCAAGCCAAGGACCTTGAATACCATGGCCTGGACATCACTGGAGTGGATACGGATGCTGCCGCCGCCGCATTCGTAGCCGTTGATGACCAAGTCGTAGGCACGCGCCTTCACCTTGCCTGGGTCTGTCTCCAGGAGGGGGATATCCTCCACCCGCGGGGAGGTGAACGGGTGGTGGTTGCTGACCCATCGATTGGCTTCCTTGTCGAAGCTGAACGCGGGAAAATCCACCACCCAAAGGGGTTTGAATTCACGTTCCTTGCCAGCCAGCAGTCCCAACTGATGGGCCAGGTGGATCCGGAGGTCACCAAGGAGCTCTGCTGATTTAAGCGGTTCGTCAGCCACAAAGAGGAGCAGGTCGCCCGGTTCGGTGGCAAGCAGGCCGGGCAAGGCTGCCAAGGCGGGCGCCCCTAGGAATTTCTCGATTCCGCCCGAGACCTTGCCTTCCTCGACCTTGAGCCAGGCGAGGCCCTTGCCGCCCGCGCGCGTGACCATTTCTGCAAGCTTGCCGCCCGGCTTGAGCTCGGTGTTGGAAAATCGGCCGGCGGCACCTTTCACATTCAGGGCTCTGACGGCCCCGCCTGTCTCCACCGCCTCTCGGAACACCTTGAACTCGGTGGTTTTCGCCCAGTTCGAAAGATCGGCGATTTCCAAGCCGAACCGAAGGTCCGGCTTGTCGGACCCGTAGCGGGCCATGGCCTCGTCGTAACACATTCTGGGAAGCGGGACGGGAACCTCGACGCCTAGGATTTCCCGGAACACTTCCGCCAGCAATCCCTCGATCAATCCCAGGACATCACCCTGATCAATGAACGACATCTCGAGGTCGAGTTGGGTGAATTCCGGCTGGCGATCGGCACGCAGGTCCTCGTCGCGCAGGCAGCGGGCCACCTGGTAGTAACGGTCGAAGCCGGCGACCATCAGCAGTTGCTTGTAGAGCTGGGGTGATTGGGGGAGGGCGTACCAGCTTCCCGGGTGGACGCGGCTGGGGACGAGATAGTCGCGCGCGCCCTCCGGCGTGCTGCGACCCAGCAAGGGTGTCTCCACATCGATGAAACCGCGCTGGTCGAGATGACGGCGGATGATCGAGGTCATCCTGTGGCGGAGGATCAGCGATTTTTGCAGGCTGGGTCGGCGCAGGTCCAGCCAGCGGCTGGTGAGGCGAATCTCCTCACCGGCAAGTTCCTCGCCCGGGAATTCTGTCACCTCGAAAGGCGGGGTGGGACTGGAGTTCAACACCTCCACCGATTCGGCCAGCACCTCAACCGCACCGGTGGCATGGTCGGGATTCTCCTTGCCTGGCAGACGCTTGCGCACCACCCCGTTGACGGCGAGGCACCACTCGCGGCCAAAACTATTGGCCTGTTGAAACAGGTCACGGGAGCCAGAGTCCGCTTCGAAGACGACCTGGGTAATGCCATAACGGTCACGCAGGTCGAGGAACACTTGGGAGTTATAGGCGCGTGAGGTGTTCACCCAACCATTGAGAATGACCCGGGATCCCACCTGCTCCACCCTGAGATCGCCGCAGGTGTGGGTTCGCCGCCAATCCGCCATGCCAAACTCCGATCCAAAAACACGAACCAGGCGCCCGGTGTGGCCGGGCGGTGTGGCCAAAGAAATATCCAAGGACTCGGCGCGCACAGCCTGCCAAAAACCGACTGATCGGGCAACTCAATCCTTATCAAGGATTGTACCAATGTCGTGAGCCGATGTTTCAGGGTGCATTTACTCTGCCGTAGATGTCCGATGATTTCCCCGGATATCTGTGCTGGATAAATCCAACCGGAATTCACTTTCCGAAATTTCCTCGAAAAGTTCCCGGGCTCCGGGAATGTCGGAAACGTTGGGTAGATCTGCCAGGGTTCGGAAATGACCGTCCTCGGTGGCGCGGCCTGCCACCAGGAATTTGCATCCCAGTTCCCGCATCCGACTCACCATGGTAGAAAGCCCGACTCGGGTACCACCATAAAACCGTGGATCAACCACTCGCAGGGCGGTGTCGATTCCGACCACGAAGGTGGTTCCGGGCCACGATTCCGCCTTTTCCAAAAAAGTTGCCAAGCGGCTTACCACCACGGGGGCGAGTCGGCCAAAGGGTTCCAACCTGGGCAGGATTTGGCTGGAGACTAGACAGGGTTTATCGGCGTTATTGATGGTGAGTTCGAAAACCGCCTGGAGGCCGGTGCGTTTTTGGGCAACCCGGGCCAAGTGCACATGACCGGCATGGAGGGGATTGAAGGAGCCGGCTATGACCAAACCGGGGGCAGGGCTGTCGCTGATACGGCCATCCGCATGGATGTGACACCACAAGCGGTTGCCAGCCAAAGTTTCTGCCAGCGCCGAGGTGAGTTCATCTGTCTCATGTTTCAACCCGATTCCCGGTTGCCCAAGCAACAAAAGGAGAAGGTGGTGTGAAACCAAACGTTCCTGATCGCCTCGGTCACCACCCCGTTCCATTTCGAGCGTATGGCAGTGAGCCATGTTGCCGTCGCAGATGGCCATGTGGGCCCTGTCGGATCCCCGTCTGGGGGGTTGGGTTGCCAAGGCGGCGGTGCAGGCTAACCCCAGGCAAATGCTCTTTTGATCCGTTTGCGCGAGTTGCCAGGCCCGGCTCCATGCCCGCCAAGCGAGAAGCCGCGCCGTTTCAGCGGAGCAGAGAGATGCGGGAAGTTGACCGAGGTATTTGCCCAGGGATTCCCGCGAGTAGGGAATTTGCGCGTCAAGCACCACGCGTGAAGCGCCAGGTTGTCTGAGTATCGCGCTTATGGCTGCAGAACCGCCACCGGCCACCACCATGGCCATGGGTGGAGATTGGGACACCACGCGGGAAGCCAGCGTGTCCAAATCGTCCGAAGAATCCATGGAAGGTAGCCCGGGGAGGTGTTAGGCCTGTCTCTTATACACATCTGACG
>CAWUOE010000334.1:0-4390 GCA_963923355.1 uncultured Gemmataceae bacterium
TTTATGCCCGGCTGAAACAGACCTTTTCCTCCCCCGGTTCGGCCGATGGGGAAAATGGCTCCATGCAGGTACGCCTGCAGGGAACGGGACCTTGGGAAGAGCTGTGGGATGAGTTGCTGGCCAAGGCCCTGGAACTGAACCTGCATGGCGTCACGCTGGATGTGAACATGCCGGTGGCCCATGAGGCGTTCCATGCCCGCTGGAAGCGCTTGGGCAGCAAGATGGACTCGGATAAATGCTGGAAAACCGAGTTGCCCGTGGTTCTGCGGAACATGGTGGTGGGCAGGGTCACCCTGCTGGGGGATCCGCAAGATGAGACGGTTTGGCGGATTTTGGCGCAAATGCAGCCTCTGCTAGCCCGATTTGAGCAAATGATTCAGGCCCAGCAGCCTGTGAAGGGCCCTGTTCACCAGTTAGCATAAAAATTTGGGTGATGATTTCTGCACCAAGGCCCTCGGCCCTGACCGACTCCGCCTTGTTCGCTAGGGGTGTGTGGCCATGTCCTCCGGTTTGCAACCCAGGGTGAATGAACTGGCCCTTCAGGGCCAGCAAGGCATGGGCGGCGCCATGGAGGCCATGCGCCCTCCTGAAGACCCGCTCAATATCCTCCGCATGCTGCAGCAGCGGATGGGCCTGATCATCGTCACCACCATCATCGGCCTTGTTGCCGCCGGTTTGTTCACCCTGCGGGTGCAGCAGTATTACGCCGCCGCGGTGGACCTGATGGTGCTGAAGAAAAAAGGCGAGATCGGTGGCGACCTGCGCACCGCGATCTTGGATGACTACGTTCAGCTTCAGGTGACCGTGATCAAGAGCGACCAGGTGCTGAAAGAGGCTGCCACCCTGTTGCAGCAGGGCGAGTTCGCCACCGGGGTGGCGCAGGGGGCCGCGGGTTCCCAACCCGCCACCGATGCCGGCACCGGCAGCAACCCCACACCGATCAACCCGTTCCAGGGCCGCGAAATCCAGCCGTTGATCGATTACCTCAGAAACGGATTGGGGGTCACCAGGGCCAAGGAGGCGGGGGCCACCGCGGCCTCAAACAACGTGCTGAACATCCGTTTTCAGGGTACCTCGCAAACCGAGTGCGTGATGGCGCTGAAGGCGGTGGTGAAGGGCTACAAGAACTGGCTGGACCTGAAATACAACCTGGCCAACGACATGCAGATGACCCGCCTGGAGCGGACCATCACCAACTCCCGCCGCGACCTGCAGCAGATGGAAAATGAAATGCGGCAGACGGAGGAGCAGTTGCAGAAAAACTCCGCCTCCGGGGTGGTTTACCAACAGAAGGCCCTGCAGGAGAAAGCCAGCGGCCTGATGAACCGTCTGGACCGGGTGAAGGCGCGCCAGGAGGAATTGACGGATCAGATGCGCCTGGCCGGCACGCTGAGCCAGTCGGACCTGTTGCCCAGCGCGGGCGTAGACGACCCGGCCAAGGAGGTGAGCCTGACCCGCAACCAGGAGGTGAGGCTGCTGCAAAGAAAGGTCAAGCAACTCACCCGCCAGGGCTTGGGCAAGGACCATCCTGATGTGAAGAACCTGACTGAAGAGATCGCCGAAATCAAGGATTATGAGGAGAAACTGTCCAAGGGGCTGATTCCTAAGGGGGCGGACGGCAAGCCGACCTCGTTGTACGGGGTGGGTGAGGATGAGCTGTTCAGCACCAAGGCCCAATCGCTGCTCCAGCACTACGGCACCCGCATTGACGAGTACGAGACCGACCTGGGCAAGGTGAAGGACCAACTGCAGTCCCTGCAGGAAGACCTCGACAAGCATAAAAATCTCGAGGAGCGCAAGAAGGACCTCGAGCGGAAGATCGAGAACGCCGAGCGGCAGATGGAATTCACCGAGCAGATGAAGCAGCAGTACCTGATGACCAAGGACAACGGCGGGTACGAGGCGCAGGAACTGGGCCGCATTCCGGAAATTGGTTCCGAGGTGCCCAGTCGCAAGAGCCTGATGGTGGTGGCCGGCGGTATTTTCGGTGCCGCGCTGGGCGGTGGTCTGGCCTGGTTGCTGGAGCGCTCGGACAAGACCTTCAAGTCTCCCGATGAGATCCGCCAACGGCTGGGCCTGCCTGTCCTGGGCCATGTGCCACTCTTCCCGGCGATGGACGAGGAGGAGAAGGCCCTCTGCAAGATCGACCCGACCCTCATCACCTTCCACAACCCCAAAAGCCAGGAGGCGGAATTTTTCCGCGGCCTGCGCACCGCGCTCTACTTCAGCACGCAGGGGCAGGGGCATCAGGTGCTGCAAACCACCAGCCCGACGGCGGGCGATGGCAAATCCACCACCTCGGCCAACCTGGCGATTTCCATCGCCCAGTCGGGCAAGAAAATCGTGCTGCTGGACGCCGACTTCAGAAAGCCGCGCGTGCACAAGATCTTCCGCCTGGATCAACCCGAGGTGGGCTTGGCCAGCGTGGTGAATGGCGAGGCGACCCTGCAGGAGGCGATCCACACCTGCGAGGTGCCCGGCCTGCACCTGATACCTTGCGGACCGCGCCCCGCCAATCCTTCCGAACTGCTGACCACACCACGGTTCCAGGAAGTGATTGAAGAACTGCGCAAGTTGTACGACATCGTCATGGTGGATACACCCCCCATTCTCGCGGTCAGCGACCCCAGCATTGTGGCCCCACGGGTGGATGGCGTGCTGATGGTGATGCGCGTGACCCGCAATGGCCGGCCCGCCGCCGAGCAGGCAGCGGAGGTGCTGGGCACGCTGGGCGCCAAGGTGCTGGGCGTGGTGGTCAACGGGTATGACCCGCGCGAAGCCAGCAAATACGGCTACGGCTATGGCTATGGCTACAAGTACAGCTACGGCTACAAGTACGGTTACAAATACGGCTACAAGTACGGATACAACTACACCGATTACGAGTCCTACACCGACGACGAGGACGAGGAGAACGAGGAGGCCCAGGCGGAGGAAAAACGGCAGAGGGGACCCTCGATGGCCTCACGCGTCATCCCCAGCATCGCTCCGCGGATCCAGACCAAACGCCTTCCACCCGCCAATCCGGGAACGGATGGTTCGAACAACCCTCCCATGCCGCCCTTGGAATAACCCTTGAGGGTTTTAAGCATTGAGGCCGCGGTATTTTGCCGCGGCCTCAATGCGTTTGGGGTGTCTGGATTACCTGAGATTAGGGGGGCCCAAAGCCATCCAGGTTCAGGTTGCCAATCAGGCTGTCCTCACGGATGATGTTGGAGAAGAAGTTATAGCGGAACTTGTAATTGAAGTAGTTGACGATTGCATCTGCAGGGGCCCATTGCATCACCAGCATGTCACCCGGAAGCAGGCGAACCCTTTCACGCGGGTCACGGAAAGCGCGCACTACATCCACCCGGATATTGAGCTGGCGGTCGTTTTCCAGCTTGCGAAGGATGGTTACGAAGGTCGGGTTGGGATTGCCCAATCCACCACCGGAGGCGAATGAGCCACCAAACGCAGTCTGGCTGAATGCACCGTTCAGCAGCGGGCCGCGCACCATGGAGATCGCTTCGATCACATCGAGGTCCGAGTCACGGGGTAGGGGATATTGGCCCACGCCGATCAGCCCGGCGGTGTAGAAGAATTCTGTCTTGCGGCTTTCCACATAGACGATATCCCCGTCCCTGAGCAGGATGTCTTCCTCCTCGAAGGGCCAGGGTTCGCCCGCTTTCAGTTTCAACGGAATGCGCATGAAACTCTTGCTGGCGGTGGCTGGCGATGCCAGATCGGTGGGGTTGGTGTTGCGCTGGATGATCACCTCGGCCTTGCCGCCCTCACCGGGCAGGCCGCCTGTGCGGCTCAGGGCGTTGAGCACATCGTTTTCGCCGGCAGGCAGCATCAGGGCGTAGCCGTTGGCCGATTTGGAACCTTGGTTGTTGATCACCACCGAGCCGAAGGAGGCTGCCGGATTGGCGGTGCCGCTGGGCATCTGGCCGCTATCTTCACGCACTACCAGGATCTGGTAGGTGCGCGGTTGCATAAGCGTCGCGACCATGCGGAATTTGTCGGGCTGCAGGATCTGCTTCTTGGTGGTGTAGGCTTCCTTGATCAGGTCCTGCGCCTCGCGGAGCGTCTTGCCCTTCACCTCGATGGGGTCGATGTTGGGCAGGATGATCACGCCTCCCTCCTGCACCGGGATGGGGAAGCCGATGGCGGGCGGCAGGCCCTGTTGGTCGGGCATGCGAAAAGGCAAGGCCTGCCCTTGCTCACCCAGGATCTTGTCGATGTACAGGCCAAGGACGTCACCCTGGTCCAGCGTGTAATTCTTGTTCGGTTTCTGGCGCAGAAGGTCCAGGGGTATGGGTTTGTAGGCGTCGCGGGGGGTGCCCAGATACTCCTCGGGTACCCGGCGGGCGGGCACGCCATCGATCACCGGGTTGGTGAGTTGGGC
>CAWUOE010000335.1:0-4390 GCA_963923355.1 uncultured Gemmataceae bacterium
GCACCAGTTGAGGGTGGCCAAATCCTAAGTTTGGGAGGTGAATCAGTCACCACTTGGCCTTCCTTGCTCCGCCTTCTCTCCAAAACCGATCAGTTAACCAACAGAGATGGCCTCATTCCCCTGGTTGTCGCCTGTCCTTCCGGGGAGCAGAAGACTGTTACCCTGCTTCCCCGGGAACCCCAACTGGCAAACCTTGCCCCAACCTTGGCATGGCTGGTTCCGAAATTAGCCTTGGTTGTGGTAGCAGGCGCACTCCTGTGGCGTTCACCCCATTCCATTCCGAGGCAGTTCTTCCTTTTGAGCCTAAGCAGCCTGATGGCATACTTGGGCGGATTTCACTGGACCCGAATCGCTCCAAATCCTTGGATCTTTGTTCCGTTCCTGTTGGCCGCTGTTTACCTGCCTGTCTTGAGCCTGCACTTCACATTGATATTTCCAAAGCCGAATTCATTCTTTTCACGCCATCGTTTTGCCACTCTGCTGGGACTCTATCTGCCGCCGACCCTGTTTTTCGTTTTCGGGCTGGTGGAATACTGGCACATCAAAGGCCTATCGCTGGCCGCCAGGGACGCGGAAGGCATCCTGCTGGTTGAAGAGTCCCTCAAGCTGTTGGCCAACGCCATCCACCTGTACATGGCTTTTGGTTTCCTTTGTTTTCTCGGGGGAATCTGGTCCCTGCTCGCCTCCTTTCAAAAAGCAACCAACGAAACGGAAAAAAACCAAGTCAAATGGATTCTTTACGGGGCGTTTGTATCCATTGCCCCCCTCTCCTACTCGCTGTATCTGGTATTCCTTGACCCAGACCGGTTTGGCCAAGGCGGGGCGACCTGGCCGATGTTTATCGCCTCCCTGTTCATGACAGTGGCTTACTCCATCAGCCTCACGGGGTATGGGCTGATGCAAATTGACCGGATGCTTTCCACCGGATTCCTTCGATTTCTGACCAGCGCCTTGGTTGGTGCGGGTTACTACCTTCTGGTGCTTTTGACCTTTTTGGTCGTCAGCCAGGTGGGAATGGCGGATCACTCCTGGCCTCAGGCGATCGCTGGGGGCTTGGCCGCACTGCTGATCGCGATTCTTCTGGACATCGCACGTTCCAGACTGAAGCGAATGCTGGACAGGAGGCTGCGCAGGGATCGGCAAATCCTGGAGGAAACCCTCCAGGAAATGACTCGAACCATCGACAGCCTGCTGGACGAGGGTCAATTGGCACAGACTTTTCTGCCAATCGCGGTCGACCTGATCCGGACAAGGTCGGGCGCCGTTTACCTGTGGGAACAAGGAAGCCAAAGTGCCGAGGGGAAACCTGTTTCGGAATCGAACAAAAGCCCCTTGCAACCCCGCATGCGTTTGCGGGCGCGATTTGGCAACTGGAAGGGCCCGGAAGAAATAGCCCCCATTCCCGGCATGGAAACGGGGGAACAGCGGCCAATCCCGCAAGGCTTGTTACCCCCCTCGCGCCCGGGAAGGCCCCAAGATTTTGGGCTGACGCAGCCTTTGGTCCATGATGGCGGGATTTTGGGAGCACTGTTTCTGGCTGAACCGCTGGAAGGTCCACTCACTCGGGAGGAAAAAAACCAGGTCCAAGCCTTGGCCAAGGTAGCCTCACTCGCGCTGGCAAGCACGCGGGGCCACCGGCAAATTGACGCCCTGAGCCGTGAGATGCAGATCAAGGTAGACAAAATCGCCGAACAGCAACGGCGCATCCTGAGCCTGCAAACCCAACTCCGGACACGAACCACACCCTCCGATGGCGGCAATGCCGATCCAGACACAACCCTGGTACCAAACCCGCTTAATCCCTCAGGAATCCTCGGGAGCAGTCCTGGAATACAACGGCTGATCCACCAAATCCAAAAAGTCGCGGGGAGCAGCACAACCGTCCTGATCCAGGGAGAAAGCGGCACCGGGAAGGAACTTGTCGCCCAGGCTATCCATGAAAGCAGTCCCAGGGCGCAGAAATCTTTCGTCCGCGTCCACTGCGGCGCACTTTCCACGGCACTTTTGGAGAGTGAACTATTCGGGCATGTCCGTGGGGCATTCACCAGCGCCTTTTCGGACAAGATGGGCAGGTTTGAAGCGGCGCAGGGAGGCACCATCTTCCTTGATGAGATTGGAGATATCAGCGCTGACCTTCAGGTGAAATTGCTGCGCGTTCTCCAAGAGAAAACCATCGAACGGGTCGGATCCAACGAACCAATCCGGGTAGACGTGCGGGTTGTGGCAGCAACCCATCGCGACCTGGAAACCATGGTTGCGGCGGGTCAATTCAGGCAGGATCTCTTCTACAGGCTAAGGGTATTCCCGATCACAGTGCCGCCCCTCCGGGACCGCAAGGAAGACATTCCCGAACTGGTTCAGGCTTTCGTTGAAAAATCCGCCAATTCGATGGGCAGGCGCATACAGGGCATCGAGGATGACGCCTTGGTCCTTTTGAAATCCCATGATTGGCCAGGGAATATCCGCGAATTGCAGCATTGTGTTGAAAGCGCAGTGGTCGTTTCGGAATACGATTTACTGACAGAAGAGGATTTCCAAATTCAGTCAGGCAATCCATTTCAATCCAACCCAAGCCAAAGGGTAGACCCTGCCATCAGCAGTCGCAAACGGAACACCCTTCGTGAGAGGCCTGAAACCACCAACCATTCGCCGGTTTCGGATAATGTCCAAGCACTGCGAGCTGGTGAAGAGACGCGCCAGCGTGAGGAATTGTTGCACGTTTTGCGACTGTCCCGGGGCAACAAATCAGCGGCTGCGCGCCGGCTGGGAGTTCCGCGCAGCACGCTTGTCAGTCAACTTAAAAAACACGGGCTGGAATGATTCAACCCCAGCCGCATCGTCACTTGGCCAAGGAAATCCGAATTATTTCCTTGTCGTTTCGAACAAACATGGATTGCATTGCAAAGGCAGGATGAGACCACACAATCTTCCTCGGCGGTCCGCCCATAGCCGCGGATCCAGTCGGATCCAGGATATGGGCACGATCCATTTCCTGATAGCCCGTGCGCGACAATTTCGCAATGATCAGGTCGCCTTTCTCATTGAACAGAAAGTATCGTTTTCCCTGGGGGACAATAAAAGCGTTTGCCCATCGCTCAACCGGCTCGGCGGATGGCATCCCCTTTTCACCTGTGGCCCGCAGGTCCGACCAAAGCCTTTTGCCGGTGTCCAGATCCAATCCGCGTAATTCTCCGTACGAACAGATCCCATAGATTTCCTTCCCATCAATCCAAGGCGTGGACATGATGGAATGCAAGCCATCCGTCTGGCCAGGACGCTCACCCTTGCCCGCACCTTTCCAGACGACCTTTGCAGTGGTGCCGTCCGTTCCCAAATCCAGCAACATCGAACCGTTGTAAAAAGACGATACAAGGAGCTTATTTCCGGACAGGCGAGGGGTGGGAACCGACAAATTGGCTTTGAGCCGGAAAGGGACCGTCCAACGTTTTTCGCCCGTTTCGGGATCCAGGCATTCCACGGCCTCCGGGTGCCACACAACCAGGTGTTTCTTGCCAGCCAGTTCGATCAGTGTGGGAGGGCAATAACCGATCTCATTCTGAGCACTTTCCAGCTGAAGATTTTTCCATTTTTGTTTGCCCGTTTTTCGGTCGAAGGCAATGACCAAACTTCCTTTATCCTTTCCGCCCACCAGGGAAATCACTGAGTCGCCGAACACAAGTAGATGGGCGGCAAATCCCCAAACAGGCACGGTGGCACCCAGGTCCTGGACAAAATCCACTTTCCAAAGCAGCTTTCCATCCTGTGCATCCAGAGCTACCAAATTGCCCATCGCCCCCAAGGAAAAAACCTGACCATCCAACACGACTGGGGTGCATCGGGGACCACACGGGTAGGAGATTGAATATTGGCACGGGTATTCGTGTTCCCAGATCAACTTTCCCGAATCCGCATCCAGGCAGCGCACCCGCTCGGATCCTTTGGAATTGGCTTTTTGGAACAAATTTTCAGGGTCTTTGGCCCCTTTTTGCAGGAGCCTGTCCGTCACGAAAACCTTCCCCCGCCAGACGGCCGGCCCGGAGTAGCCTCCACCTAGCGGCGTTCTCCAAACTGCCTTTGGACCGCCGGGAGGGAATTTCTCAAGGATTTCAGTTTCACGCCAAACACCATCCCTCTGATTTCCCAGCCATTGGGACCAGTCTTCGGAACGAGATTGAGCATCCACAAAAAAGGCGGCGAAACAGGATAAAACCATCCAATTTGCATTCACAGAACCAATCTCCAGCACTAGATTGAAAACAGTTATAAATTAATTGATATCACCATTTACAGTTCGCGCAAGTATTTCTTGTCTTTCGCTCGCCACCCTGACGAATTAAGATTACTAGCTGTCTCTTATACACATCTCCGAGCCCACGAGACGCTACGCTAT
>CAWUOE010000336.1:0-4386 GCA_963923355.1 uncultured Gemmataceae bacterium
GGTACCGCAAAGGTGAGCTGGGTTGCCGGAACCAGACTTTCAGCCAGAAACAAATCATCCTTTCGGGTGTCAGCCTGGGAGGCCAGTCCGTACAACCGGATGGGAATCACCTTGGTTCCCGCGTCAAACCGGGTGAAAACGAATCCATCCACCGTTTCCCCGGGTTTGGCAGGGCTGAGCCGGAAGGCCAAATCCTGAAAAAGCCGGTCCATGCGTCGATTGGCCAGCCAGGCGGTCAACAGTTTAAGAGGCAGGATGAACAGGACAACCGGCAACAGAAACCAGCCAAGAAATCCCAGTGCGGATAATCGCTTAACCAGAGAAAAATGATTGAGCCCTGCAGCCTCCAGGGGGGTGAAATATTCCGGGTCGATACCCACAAGGTGCAGTCTGAGCGGGTTTGTGCTCTTGTTCGTCAGTCTGATGTAAACAGGTTGGATTTTTCTGCGGGCAAGTTGCACCCCAAAGACCGCCGCGGCCTCCTCGGAGCTGGGCACCGAGACGGAGACGCTGCACAGACCTGGAGTGTCCTGGGTTTGCTCCCGATTCAGGAAAGGACGCAGGGTCGGGGTGGGGGAATAAACCGTGATGAACAGGCCTTGAACGCGTTGCAGCAGGGCCGTGAGCATGGAGCTCCTCCAAGGTGGACCCGGTTCCACCGACCAGGGCCGTTGGGGGGATTGTACGGGATGGTTGAATCCCCTAGTCTCTGAGGCAGGGGCTGAGGGTCTGTTGAGACCTGTGATCGGGCCTCATGCACCAGGAAAAGCGCTTTTCACCACTGAGGATGAAAGATGATCACTCACCGCACGTTTTTCGCCGCTTTGGCGTTGGCATGGGCCATTGCCGGCGCAGGTAGAGCCCAATCGAATTTTACAACCGCAACCATCGACCTGGGTGTGGTTGTGACCGACATCGAAAAATCCCTCAAGTTCTATACCGAGGCGCTTGGCTTCAAGGAGCTGCCTGGTTTCAAGGTGCCCGCCGCGTTTGCTACTGAAGCGGGCCTGACCGACGGCAAGGAACTCGACATCAAGGTATTGGTCCTCGGTGATGGGGCCGGTGCGACCAAGCTGAAACTGATGCAGGTGAAAGGTGCCAACCCGGCTCCCAGCAAGCAAGCGGTAATCGAGTCCCAAACGGGTTTCCGTTATCTGACTTTGATGGTGGCGGATACGACCGCAGCGGTCGACCGCGCCACCAAAGCCGGTCACAAGGCGATTGCCAAGGGAACTTGCGCGATTCCCCAAGACATCGCGCCCGGCCAGTATCTCACCATTTACAAGGATCCCGACGGCAATTTTGTGGAGCTGGTAGGACCCAAAAAGTAAAAGGTTGGAAACTTTCGGCTTTGTTAGATGAATAAATCGGCAGGCCCGCGAACCATGGTTCGCGGGCCTGTTGTGCTTTTAGGAAATTCATTTCGCCTGGGTATGCGGCCTTGTCAGGCAATGCGCCTGAAATGTTCCGAGTTGTCCTCCGGGCCTACCTCATCTTGGTCCTCGCCGGATGATTCTGGTCCGGAAAATTCTTCCAGAAATCGTTTCCATGCAGCCGCCCCCGAAGGCAGCAAGATTCCGGCGCGGTCCAGTTCCTCGGCCAAGGCCTTGGAACTGGAGATCGCTTCGGGGTGGTCTTGTTCCATCCGTGCCAAGACCCCAGCCAAGGATTCTGGCAAATTTCGCTGGTTGTCGCTGTTTGTTCCGGACCACCAAGTATGGCCAATCCGTGCCAAATCAGCGATATCACCGGCGGTCCCGCGGTTTTCCGTATTGGTCCCCGTAACCAGCCACAGGGGATTCGCGTGGCCTGTGAGTCGTAGCAGCCCTTCCGGTTTCAGCAGAAAATGGTGCGGGGCCAAATAACCGTGGTGAAGGCCTGATTGATGCAGGTCCCTGAGGGCAATGGCAGCCTGCAGGAACAGGCGGTACCAAACCGTTGCTGAGCCCCCCATGGGCGGCCAGGATTCGCAGGGAGTACCTGTCCATTCTTCCTGGAGCACACACGGTAAACCGTTCAGCTCGGTGACTTCCACGTTGGCAACCAGATGCTCGGAGTCCAAGTGGAGGCATGCTTCATGCCTGGCCCGATAATCAGAGGCCCTTGAAGGGATCTTCGCCTCTGCCGGGGCTAGCACACGCAGGATTCTCGTTGCCTGGTCTTTTGGATCAAAGACGCGAAATACCAATTCACGGTCCATTTCGGACGATTCTGACCCTGGCAGATCCAGAATATACCATCGTCCCAAAACCAGATCATTGGCGCATCCCAAACCGATGGTGGCGATTTGGTGGGTGGTGAAAACATTCAAGCGGGTGAGGATGTCCTCCAGTGCCACCCCGCGCCTGTGGGCCAAGCGGGTGAATGGGGACAGCAACTGCGGCGTGGCGATCCCCTGTTCCAGCAATTTGCGGGCAAAGCCATGCCGGTGGGATTTTTCCTCGGCGGGGTGGTCCATTGCATCGACAAAGTCAGGTGCCCCTTCCGCATCCCGCGCTGCAATTTCCAGGCGTTCTTGGCACCAGTGGCGAAACGCCTCCGCTTCGAATTCGTCAGGCGCTGGCAGAAAGTTTTCCAGATCTTCCCCGGCTAGGGCGTCCTGATCCGCAGAATCTTCTGCACCCGGGTCGAGGTTTTCCTGGTCAGTAGGGGGTAGTGCAGAGGCTATTGTCTGGGGCCCCTGCAACTCCTGTTGTAGGTCAGGCTCCTCGATTTCAGGAGCGACATGTCTGTCGGAAGCAGCTTCCACAAGATGCTCGGTTGCCACCACTGGCAAAACCGCGGATGAATCGTGCAGCCCAGCATTATGTGTCGCGGTTTGATGGGTCTCCAGTTGATTCCAGAGAGACGCAATTTGCGCGTTCACCTCGCCCATATCCGGTATGGGGACCTGGCTCGGCGGGGCATCCGTGGGTTGAAAACCTTGGATTAACAAGGAGTGCGAGGCAGTGTGGGTGGACTGGGCTTCCAGCCGCGTTGAATGGGAGCCGGGGCTATCCGTCCGCACTGTGGGTTCATGGATTGGCACAGATTCTGGATTTGTGGCGTCTTCGCTTTCCAAGTGAAGGCGATAGGCTTTCAGCGAGGCGGCTTGGTCTGCAATCGCTTTTCTGGCCAATTCCAAGTTGTGCAGTCCCTCGTGCCATTCCTCGCGGGTGAGCCTGTCGGTCTGATGAAATTGTGCCCAAGCCGAATCTAAATCAGCCTGTCCTTTGCGAATCTGTTCCTCGTGGCGTGACAGTTGAGATTGGAGTTCCTCGAGGCGGGTTCTTTCTCGTGCGCAAGCTTCCGCCTGCTCCCTGGCTGATTGAATCCATTCTTCGAGTTCCCGCCATTTGGGGTCACTAACAGCAGCCGGGTTATTCGCTGAAGAAATGAGGGTGGCAGATGCGTTGTCGGCCGATGGTGCCTGAACCACTGGCGCCACAGGAGGTGGACCCCAGTTCTGTGTGGTCATCAGCGCGTTTTCACGCATTTCCAGGGAACGCTGCCAGCGTCTCAGCCAACTCATTTTCTTTTTTGGTCGGCCGGTTTCCTGACTTACCGCATCCGGGTTGGAAGCCAGAACAGGGGCTGGAGCGGGAGGCGTTTGCGGGAATATTTCAGCTTGGAGCGGGGCTGGTGGCAGTTTCTGGGCTGAAGCATTCAAAACACCCAAAACCAAGGAGCCGATCTGGATTTTGGCCCCGGCTGGCAAGGTTTCTCCCTGCCATTCTTTGCCGCCGAAACGTATTTCCAGAAGTGGGGCGAGGGGCCTGATTCGTGCTGAACATTCTGCTCCATTACAAAATGGAACCACTGTGAGGATCACAGGTGGATATTCGCTTGGAAGCCGTACATCACAACCCAGAGCGCTGCCCAACACCAAACCGGTGGGAGGCACAGGCCAAATCAATGCGGGATCCCCGGGCACCTCGATTAGGAGCCGAAGGGCGGTTTCATCGGATGAATTAGCTAAACCGTTCATAACGAGCCGGGCTATATGGAGTGAGATCCGAACGGCATCGACCAAAACATATGGGACACTTAAAAGGAAGGTCAGTTAAGCTGCAAGTGGTCTGGCATGCCCATTCATTTTAAATTCCTCATGTAGCCCAGTTAGCCAATTCTTCCGAATTGTCTTTCCAGTTCTTGTTTGGAGAAGACCAGGGCTGTTGGGCGACCGTGGGGACAATGGTGGGTGTCCTTGGCCAGATGGCGCATTTCCAGCAAAGCTTCCATCAATTCCGGGCTTAGTCTTTCACCTGCACGAACCGCTGCGTGGCAAGCCATCAGGCTCATCACCTCCTGCAGCAATTGCTCACGGCTGGGAGGGATGGATTTGGAGGTGATTTGTTGGATGGCCGAAAGAAGGCAGGGCACGATTGGGCGCTTTTCCAGAATGGC
>CAWUOE010000337.1:0-4359 GCA_963923355.1 uncultured Gemmataceae bacterium
GCAAAGACACCACCCAGCAGGAACATCACGGTCATCGAGACCAGGTACATCAATCCGATCCGCTTGTGGTCCAGCGTCAACAGCCAGGACGCAAGCGAGTTGTCATGGTTGAGGTAGGTTTCCTGGGCGGGCTCATTCCTCACGAAGGAGCTCGACTGGACCTTCTTGTCATTGACTGCTGTGCTCATCAGATCACCTCCCTCGGCAATATGTGTCTTACTTGGCCTGCGGCGCGCCCAGAGCGCGCGGCTGGGTGGTCGCCTCGATCCGCGGCGGCGTCTGGCCCCGGCGAAGCGACTTGATGTAGGCAATCACTTGGAACAGGTCATCCTCGCTGACCAGGCTTTCGTCGTAGGCCGGCATGATCGACGGATGCTGCCAGCCCGCCACCACCTTCGCGCTGGGGTAGCGGATCGATTCGCGCAGGTAATTCTCGTCGGCCAGCACCGTCGTGCCCGGCGCCACGGGGCTGCCCTTGTCAAACGACAGCGGGATCCGCTTCATGTACAGTTCTTCCAGGAGGGGGGCTTTGGCCTGGCTTTCCCCGGCGTGGCAGGTCACGCACTGCAGCTTCGTGAACAGCTTGCGCCCCTGCAGGGCATCGCCGAACTCGGCCTGCTCGGTCAGCCACTTCTGGTACTCCGCTTCCTCCATCACCACCACCTTGCCGATCATGCGGCTGTGCTCGGTCCCGCAATACTCGGTGCAGAAGAGTCGGTGTTCCCCCGGAACGGTCGCCTCAAACCAAAGCGTTGTGTAGCGACCGGGAACCGCGTCCGCCTTCACGCGGAAAGCCGGGATCCAAACGCTGTGGAGCACATCCTCGCTCGTGATGGTCAGCTTGACGGGCTTGCCCAAAGGCACGTGCAGGGTGTTGATCTCCTTGTGGCCGGTGGGGTACTGCATCTTCCACATCCACTGGCGTCCCACCACATACACATCGGTGGCGTCGGCGGGCGGAACCTGCAGCTCGGCATAAACCTTCACGCCCCACCAGAAAGTGATCAGGCAGATGATGGTCGGGATGACCGCCCAGGTCAGTTCCAGCATCAATCCGCCATGTGACTGGGAGCCAACCTGCCCCTTGCGCCTTTGCCGGAAGAAAATGGCGCAGAAAATCAAGCAAACGAACACGCCCAAGGTGATCAACACATTATAAGCGAGAATGAACCAAGTCAGCGCGTCCACCGGACCCGCCACCGTCGAGGCCTGCTTCGGGAAGATCGGGAAATCCCACATCAGCGCGTACCCTCCGTTTCAGGCGGGCTCTGCCCGCCCTTTGGCTTGCCGAATAGACGGTTGCCAAAGATGAATCCACCCAGGGCCACGATGGTCACCACGGCCCCGGCCTGCACAAGGCGCATCACATGGACGCTGTAACGGCCCGAATGCGGGTCGTACCTCATGCACACAAACCCAAGCTTGTCCACCAGCCCGCCGATGGCGTTGTCCGATGCCATCTGCAGGTCTTTCTCCACATCCCAAGGGGCGTAGTTCATCCCCATCCGGTAATGAGAGATCTTCCCTTCAGGCGTCAAAAAGACCACACCCGCCGGGTGCAGCAAATCATTGTTCCGCGGATCTCGGACGAACTTGTAGCCGATGGCACCGCAGATCTGGTCGATCACCGGCTTCGCGGCCACCGTGAAATGCCACTCGCCCACAGTCCGGTGGTCATACACCCCTTGCAGCACGCTGTTCGGCTTCAACGGGCGGCCGGTCACTTGCATCAGCTCTTCCCGCTTGCGGGCGGCGATTTCGGGGCTCTCCTCGTCATCGAAGCTGAACACCACCACCTGGAAGTCCGTCCCGGGCTTGAACTTCACCCGCTTCAGGCAGTCGAAAATCCCCATCAGCACCACGTTGCACTGCTGTCGGCACCGGTAATAGGCCGGCACCAGCAGCACCGGCTTGCCGGTCGAAAGCAGCTTGCCCAGCGAGGTGCTGGTCCCATCATGCTCCATCAGCGGGGCGTCCAGCGGAACCTTATCGCCCAACTTCTGGTCGATGGTCACCTGCTCGCGCAACTTGCTGTACTGGTCTTCTTTGACGTCCAGGTCGCCGGGACCCCGTGGCATGTTGCTCAGCGCGGGCGCATCCTGGGCGCTGGCGGCCATAGCCACCCCCAGCGCCATCCAGATCGCCACAATGCCGCGCATCAGCACCTGCATTCACCCCTTCAAACCAGGCCTCTTGTCTGCCCGTTACCCTGCCTGCTCAGCGCCCGCCATTCGTCTCCAGCGGCGCGGCTGGATGCTCGGTTTTCGGACGGCTCTTCAGCGCGCCAGGCTGTCCCAACTTGACCAGCACAGAGCCAATCCCCAGCTTGCCCAACCTGTCGTTGCCAGCCTGGATATTTTCCTGACCGATGGTGAAATCGTTCGGCTGGCCACCCGAGTGCAGCGGGCTGAGGATGTCGGCGCCTTCCAGCGGGGCCAACGCCGCAAACGGCGGGCGCACCACATCGTTCACCCGAATCCGGTCGAAAGCGATCTGCGCCTGCTCGGCGGCCTCAACGCTGTTGTTGGGGATCGCCTCGGCGTACTTCCTCTGGATTTCGGAGTACACACTTTGATGGTAGGCCACCCGCTTGGCGCGCAGGACCTCGTCGGTCAATACCTTGCTCACCTGCTCGTGGTGGGTGAAGTAGGCAAAGGCCAGGTTCACCGCGATGATCGCGCCAAGAATCATGACCGTCACGAAGCCCATGAAGATATAGGCCACGCCACTCTTGACATCCCTGCGCTCAAAGGCGACATCCATCTGGTTGCCTGCCATCACGCCACCTCCAAAACCCTTGTCATCACCATTCGCCGGATGCGGTACGCTTCGCCGCTCAGCCGTGGCTGGCGGCGATCTCCACATCGTCCGAAACCGTGTGCACCGGCTCGGTCTCCCGGCGGTTGTCGTTCGCGGGCAACAGGTCGTACTTGCCAAGTTGCTTCATCAGCAAGAAAACCCACAGGCCCAAAAGTCCGGCCGCCGCGCCCAGGTCCATCACCGTTTCCAGGCTGGCAAATTTCCACTGCCCGGGGCTGAAGGCCGGTTTGAACTGCCAGTAAATGTCAACAAACCGCATCGCCAGGATGAACAGGGCCACCCGGGTCAGCCACTTCCCGCTGCGGCTCACGTCACGCAGCAGCAGCACGAAGAACGGGATCACGAAGTGCCCGAAGACCAGGATGGCGGTCAACCACTGCCACCCGCCGGTCGTGCGGGCCAGGTAGTAAGGCACCTCTTCCTTCAGGTTGGCCGACCAGATCAGCAGGTACTGAGAAAAGCTGATGTAGGTCCAGAACACCACGAAACCCAGGATCAGGCTGCCCAGGTCGCGCATCACCTTCTTGTTCCGCCCGCTCGAAAGGTCCACAATGTCCCGGCGCAGGAACACGAACAGCACCGCGTTCAGGCACATGGCACCCAGCAATTGGCCAAACCCGAAGATCACCGGGTACATCGACGAGTACCAGGCCGGCTGCAAAGACATGCTCCAGTCGGTGCTGATGAACAGCATGGTGATCGCGTAGATCACGATCCCCGGCCCCGAGAACTGCATGCCCAGGTCACGCAGCTTCTGGCTGCTGCCCTCCGCGTCCTCGCGCCGGGCGACACGGTTCAGGGCCAGCATCAGCCCGATCCAGATCAGGAAAGCCACCACCGACCGGATAGCGAAGAACGGCTCGTTCAGATAACCGCGCTTGGCATTTACCACCAGCGCCTCATGGTGGGGATACTCCAGCTCGTGGTCGGCCCAAGGCCAAAGACGGTGCCCGCTCACCTCGTTCATATTGGGGTTCGGGTTTTCGTGCTTTTCGCCATGGCCGATCTCAAACACATGGGTCAGGCCGCCGGCGGCAATCAGCGCGAAAATCACGGCCAGTGCGGGCAGGGTGCGGGTGGCCGCCTCCAACGGGCGCCGGGCCACATAGCCCCAGTAACCCGCCGTGCACCACTGGATCATCAGCAGCACCAGCGAGCCCATCGCCAAGCCGAACGGCATGATGTAACCGATCAGCATGCTGCGGAAAAACGGGCCCACTCCCACCACCAGGGCCAGTGCCGCGGCAAGTCCAAGTCCGGCAAGGCCCACCACCAGCGCGGTCCCGGCGGCCTTGTCGATCCGCGGCTTGGCCTTCTCCAGAAGATCGTGTGTCGAGTCAGCAGCCATCAGCGGACACCCTCCGTCCCGGGCGCAACTGCGGTGTTCGCCGCCACGCCACCCCTGCGGTTGGTCTCCTGCAGCGCCCGGATGTAGGCGACAATCGCCCAACGGTCGGCCACGGGGACCTGTGCCGAGTAGGTGCCCATGGCCCCGTACCCGTGTGTGATCACATGGAAGAGATAGCCCACCGGGGCGTC